>JAKPQU010000311.1 GCA_029555925.1 Bacillota bacterium | reverse complement strand
AACTGGAACGTTTATAACAGTTACAGCTTATATCATGCTACTTTACATTATAATTCAATAAAATATACCTGTGCTGCCGTGATATTTTTTTCTCCGGAACACCAGGCAGGCAGACTACTATGTCTAAAGCTAAATAGTATTACGTTACCTTTACTTCGTAAGTGTCTCAATAGCTTTTATCATAACAAGCCTTGAAAGAGGAGCGTCTTCTCTATCCAGTGCTTCCCGGATAGCCGGAACTTTTTCTTTCATAGAGAGTTCTTCCATGCAGAGTGCAGCAAGACCTCTTACAAAACTGTCATCATTTTTTAAATAGCCTGTTAATATGTTCTCATAATCTTTATTGCCGAATTTAATCATACCGTAAACAGATGCCACTTTTTCATAGTCTGTGCCGGGACTCTCTTCGTAAATAGCCTTTAATTTCCCTTTTATATATTCGGAACCGAGATCCGACAGCGCAATGATTGATGAAGCTTTTACAAGTGAATCAGACGAATCGAGTGCTTTCCTTAATTCTTCTTCCGCATCACTGCATCCTGTTCTGCCGAGCATTATTGCCGAAAAAGCCTTCGCCCATGAATCTGTTTCCACTTTATAATTTTTCAGAACTTCTGCCGATATGCTCCTGTCTTTAATGATCATGAGAGCAAAAGCAGCCGTTCCCCTGACAAAAGGATCTTCATCTCCTAAAGCCCTGAGCAGAACGGAAGAACTGTTTTTATCTATATAACCCATACACAGTGTAGAAGATGCTTTTACGTTGCCATTTGCATCATTCATAAAAGAAGCTATTTGTTTGAAAGATGGTTCATCATTGATAGATGTGAGAGATACAATGGCGGCAACTTTCACATTTTCATTGCTGTCATCAAGGGCTTTGCGTAATCCGGGAATTACCTTTTCTCCTCCTATACTGGCGAGACTGTATATTGCCATTTCCCTTATGGAAGGATCTTCATGCTGTGAGAGTTTTAACAGTGTGTCTATCGATTCTTCTGCTTTTAAAAATCCCATGGCTGTTACAAGATAATATAACATATCTTTATTCGTTTCATCTTTAAAGAGCTTTAACAGAGGCTCTGCTGCTCTTTTATCCCCTGTGTATCCAAGGGCATAAATCATAGCATATTTACCTGATATTTCTTTTTCCTTTTCAAGTGCTTTAATAAGAGGTTCCACTGCATCTTTTGATCTGAAATATGTAATGGCCCAGGCGGCAGTTTCTCTTATATAAGGAATTTCGTCTTTAAGAGCTTTTATTAATACAGGTATTGCCCGTTCATCTCTTATATATCCAAGTGATGAAAGAACGGTGCTCCTGACGGATTCCTCCCTGTCATTTGCAAGTTCCATCAGAGGTTCCACTGCTTTTGCACTTTTCAGGTTACCAAGGGTAGATGCGGCATAGACACGAATATCGGTATTGCTGTCTTTCAATGATTTAATAAGAGGTTCTACAGCTTTTTCTCCGCCTGTCATGCCGAGAGAGGACATAGCAGCCTGTCTTACACTTAAATCAATGTCATCCATTGCAGAAATAAGAGCATTGACTACATCATCACCTTTATAATTCCCGAGTGCATATGCAGCTGCATTTCTCACACCCGGATCAGGGTCTTTTAAAGCTTTTAGAGCTGGCTCTTTTGCTTCATTTATGGCAGAACCACCGATAGCATAAATTACTGACTGCCTTACTGAAGGATTGGGATCATTTATAAGTGAAAGAAGAAGTGAAATTTCCTCTTTATCATCGATTTTTTCTGCAGATGCGGCCCTTCTGTTTGCCAGTAATGTGCCGAGAGCTGTTACCGCGGCAGCTTTTACATCTCCGTCCTGAGATTTTAACAGAGACATAAGAGGTTTTATTGCCCTGTTATCTCCGAGATTTTGCAGGGCATAAATGGCAGTTATCTGAAGATTTCTGTCGTTTACGCAGGCCAGAATGGCATCATATACTTCCTGTCCTTTGAAGTATGACAGATAATTCAGCACCGTAGATTTTACATTTGTGCTGGAATCTTCTTTCAATGCTTTGAGCATTGGTTTTACTGCTTCCTGGCTCTGAAGGTTTCCCAGTGATGTGGCGGCAGCAGAACGAACAGATTCGTCGTCATCGTTAAGAAGGAGTTTTATCAATGCAGGTGTGCCTTCTTTTATCTGCCTGTCTCCGATAGTATATGAAACAGTAGAACGAACTGTACTGGCAGAGTCTGAGAGAGCTTCCAGAAGAGCTTTTGCAATAGAACCGTCTTTATCTTCCTGCCAGGCACTGAGGCTCGATGCAGCTACAGAGCGAACATTACTGCTTTTATCTTCTTTAAGGGCTTTTATAAGGGATATTTTTGCTTTTTCTCCTCCTGAACTGCCAAGTGAGCCTGCAGCATTGGTGCGAACATTTTCATCCCCGTCTTCCGTTAAAAGTTCTATGAGTTTTGCTGTAACTTCTTCATCTGTGTAATTTTTCAGGGAAGATGCACAGGCAGATCTTACCGAAGGAGCCGGGTCGGATGCACCTGACAGGAGTAATCCTCTTACCAGGTCATTGCCTGAATAATATGCGAGTGTATATGCTACAGAAGCACGAACAGCAGCACTTTTGTCTTTCATGCTCCCGGTCAGTACCTCCAGAACTCCTTTTTCTGCGGCAAAACTTGAAAGGATCGAAGCAACTGTACCTCGAATATTTTCATCGTCGTCTTTCATTAAATCCAGCAGAACAGGTAAAATTCTGGAAGATCTGCTGGCAAGGGAATTCACTGAAGCAGATCTTACTGATGCATCACTGTCTTTGAGTGCTTTAATCAGTGCATCTTCAACGTCCTGGCCCTTATAATAATATAATGTTGAAGCAGCAGCACTTCTGACTGTTCCTTCTTTATCATTTAACAGTAGATTTATGAGAGGCTTTACTGCTCTCTCATCATTTAAAGAGCTAAAACAGTATACAGTATTACATCTTACATTACTGTCAGAGTCTTTCAACATATTTAACAATGGCTCAACAATTTTTTTACCGCCTGTCGCTGAAAGAGAACCAAGACCGGAAACTGCGGCATTTCTTATATCACTTTCCTTATCATCGAGGGATTTAAGGAGCGCATCTATAACGCGTTCTTCATTATACATTACCAGAGATGTAATAGAGGCAACACGAATTAAAGGGTCTTTATCTTTTAAATTATTCAGCAGAGTATCAACAACTGAAGGGTCCTGAACATAGCCCAGTGAATAGATTGCTGCCAACTTTACATCCTGGACGGTTTCTTTTTTTATTAATTCAATGAGAGCCTGTGCGGATGCAGGGTATTTCATATAGCCAAGAGAACTGGCGGCACTGTATCTTACCCTGCTGTCCTGTTCATTCAGAGCTTTTATAAGGGCTTCCGTGACATGCTCTGACGGAAAAGCATAGAGGGTAGATGCAGCAGCACTTCTTACATCTGCTGATTTATCCGATGCAAGACTTTCCATTATAGTGTCTGCTATATTATTTTCTTTAAAATAGGACAGGGCAGATATGGCTGCTATTCGTACATCACTTTCACTGTCTTTAAGAGCATCAAGCAATGGTTTGACAGCTTTTGCATTATATTTGTAACTCAATGCATAAGCCGCTGAAGAACGTACACTTTTGTCTTTATCATTCTTAAGAGTTTTTATGATTGCATCTAGAGCAGATGTGCCTTCCATAGAACCGAGAACTCCTACGGCAGCACTTCTTATCTCCCCGTCAGATGATTTGAGCTGTTTTATTATTTCAGGTGTAGCATCTGCCGGCTTTATAGAGCCGAGAGCATTTATGGCGGAAAGAACGACAGATTTTTCTCTGTCATGAAGAAGTTTTATGAGAGGTTCTGAAGCTCTGCCATCTCCTGTGTAACCTAAAAGCACAGCAGCAGAACTTCTTATTTTACTGTTTTCATTCTTTAAAGCTTCCAGAAGAGCAGGCACAGCCTCAGAGCCAAGAGAAGTCAGCTTATCCATGGCTTCCTGCTGTGTATTTGCGTCAGAACTGCCGAGATTTTTGATTAATGTTCCCGTATCTTCGGAAGCGAGCAGATTGGTGGTGGCTACTATGAGGAGAAATAATACAAATAACATTACTTTTTTATACATATACCTCATCCTTTCTTTACTGAGTACCGCTACAGGTAAATTAGTAACCATTTATCAGCTTCTGCCTGACAGGCTCTTACGAAGAAAAATAATTTGCCTTATTTAATTTGTTTTGCAGACAATAAATTAACCACTGGTTAATTTCTAATACTATAGAAAAAAC
>JAKPQU010000310.1 GCA_029555925.1 Bacillota bacterium | reverse complement strand
GTTTTTTCTATAGTATTAGAAATTAACCAGTGGTTAATTTATTGTCTGCAAAACAAATTAAATAAGGCAAATTATTTTTCTTCGTAAGAGCCTGTCAGGCAGAAGCTGATAAATGGTTACTAATTTACCTGTAGCGGTACTGAGTTACAGAACTTCTGTTTTGGGAGACGAGATATGCCGGGGCCCATAACGCATAAAAATGGATGTTAACAAAAAATTAACAATTTATTAATTATTTGGAAAAGAAATTCTGGAATAATATACTTTAGCAGTATATTATTCTTTTTAAGAAGGTGATATAAATGAGTCTCAGTGAAATAAACAATGTATTTAACAGGATAAATGAAATAGAAAGAAAATTCAATCCTGAAGTGAGTCAGGTAAAGACAGATCAATCTTTTAAGGAAACCTTTGCAAACCTTCAAAATCAAGGAGTTATGCAGGTAAATTATCCTCAGATGCAGGGAATTACCGGTATGCCTTTTCCAAATCAGAATAATTACCAGTATACAGGTCCAGGTCCTGTAACGAATCTAAAACCTCTTGCACAGAATAATTCTGTCTCATGCGGACAGACAAGTGTTGCCATGTGTATTAACAGTATAACAGGAAAGAACCTGACAGATACAGATATCAACGCTAAATATGGCTTTCAATTATTAAATGCCCTTAATGGTGAAACATCTTCCCATGGATTAAAATGGAGAGACGGAGGAAATGTTTCACCTTACTCATGGGGACTTATAGAACAGAAGATAAATAACGAAAAAACGCCGGTCATAGTGGCTTTAAACGGTCCGGAATTTTCACCTTCAGGAAGAGGACATATTGTTACCATAGTTAAAGTTCAAGGAGATAATGTATCCTATGCAGATCCTGCAACAGGTACAATAAAAACAACTACAAAACAGGCTATGGAAACAGCACCGAAACATCCTGACGGGAATTTTATTTTCTTTGCCGAAAAAAATTCAGGACAATTTATGGGATAATTTCACAAAAGTCAAACCTGATTATAAAGGATTTTTTTAACTAAACAGTAAGTTATCACAGATTATGAAAATAAAAAAGCGTTGATACGCTTTTTTTATTTTACCGGGTAATTTTATATACAATGGAAAAAGAAATTTATCACAAATATTCAGAGTGAACAGTGAAAAGTGAAAAAAAATGGATTTTACATACTTTTCACTATTCACTACTCACTATCCACTAATTAATAGATTTACAAAATCAAGTGCAATTTTCAGTAAAAATGAAACTACCTGCCGTAAAAAAACACTATCTTCTTTTAAAAAATCTAATTTTTCACCTTGATTTATTCCATAAAATATAGTTAAATTATATAATACAAGTGTTAATTTATAGATTATCGTAAAGGAGATATTAATACTTGAAAGTCTCAAGTGGTACAGACGCCGGGTGCAAAAGAAAAAATAATGAAGATTTTCTTTTTGTAGATATAGAAAGAAATCTATTTATAATAGCCGATGGTATGGGCGGTCATCAGGCCGGTGAAAAGGCAAGTAAGCTTGCAGTAGAAACAGCAGAACAATATCTGACAAAAGAAAAAATAGCAAATATTATATGTACAGAAGGCGATATAAAAGAAGCTATAAATAAATCCATAGACACGGCAAATAAAGTTATACTGGAAGAAGCCAGATTACATAGAAAGCTTTCCGGTATGGGGTGTACGATTATAATAGCCATAGCAGAAGGCAATCTTTTTCATATCGGTCATGTAGGTGATGTAAGAGCATATGTTATATGTGAAGATACTATATCACTTCTCACCGAAGATCATACTGTTATTAATGAATTAATAAAATCCAAACGTATAACCGCAGAAGAAGCTAAAAAACACCCTCTAAAACATGTCCTTTCAAAAGCAGTCGGTAATAAGGATAAAGTAGAGCCTGATTACAATCAAATACTTATAAAACCTGGAGATTATCTACTTTTATGCTCAGATGGACTTACAACAATGATCGATGATAATATAATAAAAGATATAGTAGTAAAAGAAAAAGATACCGAAAAAATAAAAGAAAAACTGGTAGACAAAGCAAAAGAATTCGGAGGAAAAGATAATATAACTGTAATACTAATACATATTGAAGAGAATGATATAATAAAACCTCAGAACTTCCGTCAATACCAGGAAGAAACAGAAAGCCAGTTTAAAACTCAACGATTAAAATTACCCCCGAAAAATCCATGGTGGAAATTCTGGTAAATATGCTATTGACCTGAGCATAAGCATGTAATAAAGGTCTTCTTCCCGTAACGCGTTATGAGAGGAGTTATGTATTATTTATGCTCACCTCAGCAAAATTGTGTTTAAAAATGACAGGTGATTTTACATATAAATGAAATTTAATTAATGTCTCAGATTTTTAGTTTTACTTCTTCTTAACCCATGACCCGACATCCCCTCAATTAATAGATCTATAAAATAAAATAGAATTTCCAATAAAAGTGAATCCTACCGTCCTAAAAAAACACTATCATTTTGATATTACCTGTTTATTTATGATATAATATTATAGTTAGTTTCATAACTATCCATAAATAATGACCCTTAATGCGTAATACTTATATGGATTAAACCTGTGACGCGTAACGTGTCACGGCAACTTAAATTTTAATAAGTTATGAAATACACTGTAATGGTTTATTGAATTTTATAAATTATTAGAAATATACCAGAAGGTTAAAAAAATGAAAATAAGTATGGATCCATTTTTAACAGCAGTACAGACACAAAAGCTTGATCCCAAGTTAATTATGGCCAACACTATTTTACAAATGTCCAGAATGGAACTTGAAGAAAAAATAGAAGAAGAGCTTCTTGAAAATCCTGCTCTGGAAATGGAAGAAAATAAAATAGAGTTAAAGTGTCCAGTATGTCAGTTAAAACTAGAGGAAAATAATTGCCCAATATGCGGTAAAAAATCTACAGAAAAAACTGTAGATAACATATCGGAAAAATTACTGGAAAGAGAAGAATATCTTGAAGAAGTGGAGTATCTCTCAAGATCATTTATAGAAAAGTATCATCCCTCTGATAATGAAGAAATGCATGAAAAAATAGTATCAAGAGAAACCCTGAGAGATTATTTATATATAAATCTACCTCTCGTTCTCGATAAGAAGGAAGACTTTCTCATAGGGAAATACCTGCTTAATTATATAGATGATGATGGTTATCTAATATATGAAGAGAATGAGTTACTGAGAAAATTCAATATAGATAATAGAAAACTGGAAAAAATAATAAAAGCAATTCAGACTATGGAACCTGCGGGTATAGGTGCAAGAGATCTGAGAGAATGTATTACATTACAGCTAAAAAATGTAAACAGTCATGTTCCTTCCATAGTATGGAAATTATTATCTGATAAATACTGGAACGATTTTCATCACAGAAGATTTACAATTCTTTCCGAAAGCATACAGGTCACAATAGACGATATAAGAAATGCAGCATATTTTATAAAAAATAATGTTAATCCATATCCGGGAAGGAACTTTTCAAGAAATATATTAAAACAGGAAACAGCAAGATTAACACCTGATGTAATAATAAGAGAAAATAATGGAAATTTTGAAGTAGAAACAGTATATAACAATTACAAAAATTTTAGAATTAACAGAATTTATAAAGAATTGTATGAAGATATAAAAAGAAATAAAAATAAATATTCTTCTAATGAAATAGAACATACGAGAAATTATTTCCACAGGGCAAGAATATTCATAGAAAATCTATATCAAAGAGAAGAAACAATAGTAAAAGTAACCAAAAAAATTGTAGAACTTCAGAGAGAATTTTTTTTTCATGGTATTTCTCATTTAATACCACTCACAAGGGTTCAGGTTGCAGAAGCACTTCATATTCATGACTCTACTGTAAGCAGAGCTACGAAAGATAAATTCGTCCAGTTGCCATCAGGCAGAATAGTAAATTTTGATTTTTTCTTCGATCCTTCTCTTCCAATAAAAGAAGAAATAAAAGCTATTATAGATAAGGAAGATAAAGAGAATCCAATGAGTGATAAAGAAATATCAGAAATGCTCTCAAAACTTACCGGAATAAATCTGGCAAGAAGAACTGTAGCAAAATACAGAGAAGAAATGCATATCTCTTCATCAAGGGATAGAAAATATGTTTAGAAATCAGATAAGAGGAGAAACATATAATGGAAATTAATTGTCCAAATTGCGGAGAATTAAATGTAGATACAAAATTCTGTATAAACTGCGGTAGAAAATTAACTGAAAGCACCATGTCTGACTTTACATCTGATTTCAGTAAAAGAGAAGAAAAAATAAATTCTCTTACTCAATTATATGAAAACAATGTCCGTCCTCCATCCCAGATTATAGGTAATGATGAAAAATTCTGTATAGTTTGCGGCCAGACTATTAAAATTTCTGCTTCAACCTGCACATACTGCGGGGCAACGGTAGAACCTGTAAAAAATAAGCAGGAATGGAAAAACCACGGAATAATATTGAGAGAAGAAGGAAAAGGGCTTGGACTGCAATCCTTTGCCATGGGGTTGATAGGACTTTTTTGCTGTCAGCTAATCCTTGGTCCTCTCGCAATAATCATGGGTTATAGAGCCATTCAATATGAATCGGAAAAATCACTGGGAAATATGGGCATAATACTTGGTATAATTGATATTGTAATTGTAATAATAGTAATTATATTAAAGAATATTCATTAAACATTTATCATGAAAGATTCTATTTTTGGCAGTTTTTTTCTGAATAAATTTACAACAATAATTTCTCTCTTAGTTATAATAATATCTTTTATTCTTCCTCCTGACGGATTGGGCAGAAGTACATGTGGCCTCTATATATTAACAAAATTACCATGTCCTGCCTGTGGCCTGACAAGAAGTGTTACAAGCATAAGTCATATGGAATTTGTTAAAGCCTTCTATTATCATCCTTTTGGTTTTATATTTTATATCATATTTTTATTCCTGGCTATTTATAATTTTATGCCAGAAAAAATAAAAAATATAATAAAAGTATTTTTTGCTAAAAATGAAGATATTATAAAATATATATTGCTTTTTTTAATAGCTTCATTCATTATATATGGTATAGCACGCTTCATCTATGTACTTATTATTTAGGAAGATGTTCCGTATAATTCATTTTTTTATAATTCCATCTTCCATTTATTCTTTCCAGTTCATGAATAGATCCCAGATCTGCCTGAAAATTTACATGGTGATTATCTAAATTACCGAGCAAATAATAAATTGCAGTCCTTATAATTCCTTTATGAAGCACAAATAAAACCGTTCCTTTACTTATTTTATTTAAAACCTTATCAATACCTTTTTTCACTTTTTCAATAAACTCATTCCTTCTGTCTCCTTCGGGATAATCAAATTTCCAGAAATCTTTTCTCCATTCGGCAAAGAGAAGAGGATCCTTTGCTTCAATTTCTTCAAGAGTAAGTCCTTCCCATCTGCCGAAATCTATTTCCCTGAACTCTATCATGGGATATATAGGTATCTTCCTATCTCCTGCTATTATTCTGCCACCTTCTATAGTTCTGCATAAAGTACTTGTAAATATGACATCGAAATATTCTGTTTTAAGAGCTTCACAGGCAGCTCTCATCTGTGCATACCCCTCATCGCTTAAAGGGACATCGGTTTTACCAAAAAATCTTATACTTGAATTTCCTGTAGTCTCACCATGACGGACAAATATAAATCGTAACGAACCATTTTTAGACATTATATAAAACTCCCTGTTTTTTATCATGCTGTGAATTTTTATACCGTTTATTATAGCATTTTTGACCGGGATTTTCAGGATGAAAATATAACAGAATTTTTTTTATAATTTTTTCTGTGGATAAGTCTGTGTACAAGTGGATAACTTTCGCTTTTCTGTGGATAAATCTGTGTACAAGTGGATAACTTTCGCTTTTCTGTGGATAAATCTGTGTACAAGTGGATAACTTTATATAGGATTATAAAAAAATCATTCCGGTAATCAAAAAAAAATCCTGATAATCCCTGTCCCTGTGGATAACTCTGTGGATAACCTGTGGATAATCCTGTGGATAACCTGTAAATAATAATATAAACTATTATATAATAACATTTCTTACCATGTGGATAACTATATAATTTTTTTTCTGTGGATAACCTGTGGATAACCCTGTGAAAAACCTGTGGATAGCCTGTGGATAACCATATAAATCTTTATAGAACAACATTTTTATCCTGTGGATAACCATATAAAAAATTTTCTGTGGATAACCTGTTGATAACTCTGTGGATAACCTGTGGATAACCTGTGGATAATTACTAAAATACGCATAAAATATAAACTATTTACCTGTGGATAACCCTGTGGATAACCTGTTGATAACTCTGTGGATAACCTGTGGATAACCTGTGGATAACTCTGAAAATGTTCATAAAATATAAATTATTTTTCTGTGAATAAATTTTACAAAAATTTTATCTGTGGATAACCTGTGGATAACTCTGTGAATAAGCTGTGGATAAATCTAAAATACCATAAAATATAATAATTTATAGCCTGTGGATAAAAAAATAAAAAAAATTTTACATATTTTTTTTAATATTATCAAATTTTTTTCTACATAACATGTTACTTTGTATAAAAATTTTAACTGTTTTTACATTACAATAAAAACAATTTTAACTGTTTTACCTGTGGATAACCTGTGGATAACTCTGTGGATAGCCTGTGGATAGCCTGTGGATGGCGACCCCATGAAAAAAAATCTGTGGACATGTGGATAACTATTCACAGCTTATCCACAGGGTTATCCACAGATCGTAAAAAATACAATAATTAGAATTTATAATAGTTTATATAATTATAAAATGAGTTATCCACATATCCACAGGTACCTATTACTACTACTACTATATATATATATATATTATATTATTATATTATAGCCTGTGGAAAAGTGTATAATTTTTTTTGTAATTTTTTTTATTTACTATTTTTTTGTAACGGGATATAATTATTATAAAATCATAATTTTATAGTTAGTTTCATAACTATCCATAAATAATGACCTCGTGATGCGTAAAGCGTAATGCGCAGGGATTAAACCCGTCACGCGTTACGCGTTACGCGTCACGACAACTTAAATTCTAATAAGTTATGAAATACACTATAATGTAGAGTCAGTTTATCTAAATAATTTAAAGTTATAGAAATTTTTATAAAAAAACAAATGAATCTATTAACAGTTAAAGGACTCAAAAAGTATTTCCCTGTAAATAAGGGCATCATATTTTCTAAAGTAACAGGCTATGTAAAAGCAGTTGATGGTATAAGTTTTTCTATTAAAAAAGGAGAAACCCTGGGACTTGTTGGGGAAAGCGGCTGTGGAAAAAGCACTGCAGGGAAATTAATACTCCGTCTTATTGAACCGACTGAAGGTAAAATATTCTTTAATGACAGGAATATTCTTGAGTTAAAATCCGGAGATATGAATAAACTCAGAAAAGAGATTCAGGTAATATTTCAGGATCCCTATGCTTCACTTAATCCCCGTATGACAGTAGGGGATATTATAGGTGAACCGATGGATATTCACTGTCTTGCATCAGGGAAAGAGAGAACTTCAAAAATTAAAGAACTGTTAAATAAAGTTGGTCTCAGCCAGGCTCATATAAACCGTTATCCTCATGAATTCAGCGGAGGTCAGAGACAGAGAATAGGAATTGCAAGAGCTCTTTCTGTAAACCCTCGATTTATTATTGCAGACGAGCCTGTTTCGGCTCTTGATGTATCAATTCAGGCCCAGATTATAAATCTTCTTTCTGATTTACAGAAAGAAATGGAACTGACTTATCTGTTTATATCTCATGATTTAAGTGTAGTAAAACATATAAGTAACAGAGTAGGAGTTATGTATCTGGGAAAATTAATGGAAATTGCACCTTCTGAAGAACTGTATGATAATCCCCTTCATCCCTATACAAAAGCTCTTTTATCTGCCATACCGGATCCTGATAATATTAATAATCGTATATTACTTGAAGGAGATGTGCCGGGTAATGTAGATATTCCTTCAGGATGCAGGTTTAGAACCAGATGCTGGCTTAAAGAAGAAATCTGCATGGAAAAAGAACCGGATTTGGTAGAAATAAAAAAAGATCATTATGTGGCTTGTCACACAGTCCGTAAGGAAATTTCAACATGAATTTTATTTCTTTACCTTCTTATGAGCTAAGTTCCATCATTTATGAAAGTGAACGTACTCTGGTTTATAGAGGTTTCCACAATGATACTCCTGTTATTTTAAAATTCCTGAAAAAAGATTATCCTGCTTCAGAAGAATTGTTTATATATAAACATGAGTATAATATTTTAAAGTCTATAGAACTGCCGGGTGTAATAAAGGCCTATGATCTTATAAAGTATAACAACAGTCCTGTTATTATACTTGAAGATTGTAACGGAAAATCACTTAAAGAGTTTATAAAATCAAGACCCTTCTATATTGAAGAGTTTTTAGTAATTGCTATTAATATTGCTGATATACTGAGCCATATTCACCTGCTTAATATTACCCATAAAGACCTTAATCCGTCAAATATTATTTTTAATTCTGAAACAGATGTTATTAAGATTATCGATTTTGGTTTATCCACATCATTACAGGAAGAAGCTTTTGATATAAGAAATCCTTATTTTATATCCGGAACCATTCCTTATATTTCTCCTGAACAAACAGGAAAAATGAATCGATCTATAGACTATCGTACCGATCTTTATTCTCTCGGTGTTACTTTTTATGAAATGATTACAGGAAAAGTACCTTTTGAATCAGAAGATATACTTGAGATTATACACTGTCATATAGCTAAAAATCCTGTTCCTCCATCAGAATGTAGCAAACACATTCCTGTAGCTATTTCTGATATTATATTAAAGCTTCTGGCAAAGAACCCTGAAGATCGTTATCAGAGTGCTACAGGGGTCAAAGAAGACCTTGAAGAATGTTTGAGACAGCTAAAAAAATCTGGAGAGATAAAACCGTTTCCTGTAAATACAGGTGAACTACCGGGAAGACTCATTATTCCTCAAAAATTATATGGAAGAAATGATGAGCTTATTATGATGATTGATTGTTTTAACAGTATGGCTCCGGGTGAAAAACAGGTTGTTTTTGTTTCAGGTTATCCAGGTACGGGGAAGTCTTCTCTTGTAATGGAATTTTCTAAAATTGTTACTAAATATAAATGTTTTTTTCTGTCAGGAAAATTTGATGAATTTCAACGTATTCCTTACAGTGCAATAATTTCAGCACTGAGAGAACTTATTCATAGAATTCTCTCTGAAAAAGAGGAAAATCTTTTATCATGGAAAGAAAAAATACTTTCCTCTCTGGGAGCGAATGTAAAGCTCATTATAGATGTTATTCCTGAACTGAAATTAATAACAGGAGAACAGCCTTCTATCGAAGATGTTGGGATTTTAGAAAGTCAGAATAGATTTAACCTGGCCTTTCAGAATTTTATTTCAATTTTTGCACATGATAAGCCTCTTGTTTTATTTTTAGATGATCTTCAGTGGATAGATTTATCTTCCGTTAAATTGATTGAATTATTTCTGACAAATGATAAAATTAAATATTTTTTTCTTATAGGAGCCTACAGGAATAACGAAGACAATGATGCCCTTACAGTTATTATTAATAAATTGAAAAAAGAAGATATGATAAATAAAGAAATTAATCTTTCTCCTCTCCCGTCTGACTCAGTTGTATCTTTTATCGGTGATACACTTCATCACCGCTGTGACTCTATAAAGGATTTATCTGAAATTATAATAGAAAAGACAGGAGGTAACCCTTTTTTTATAAAAGAATTTCTCAAATTTCTTTATAAAAAACAATTAATTAAAATTGATACCGGTGACAGATATTACCACTGTGATATAAAAGAGATTAGAATTCAGAATATTACTGATAATATGGTAACATATCTTTCTAAAAAACTTACGTCATTAAGTAGAGAAACGATTGAAATACTTGAATATGCATCATTTATTGGAAATGAGTTTGATCTTATGACCCTTTCTGTAATATCGGAACAATCACCTTACAATATATACAGATACATGAAAGAAGCTATTTCAGAAGGTCTGGTTTTTCCTTTAAGAGAACAGTTAATAGAACTGGATGATGAATATATAGAAGAAATTAAATACAGGTTTTCTCATAGTGGCATAAAACAATCGGTTTATTCTCTTATTTCTGAAGAAAATAGAAAGCTATTCCATTTAAAAACAGGTAATTTTTTATATAACACGTTTTCTCATAAAATGGAGGAAAAAATTTTTGATATAGTAAATCATTTTAATTACAGTATTGCTTCTGCAGCTTCTTCCCGGGAATTATATAAATATATAGAATTAAATTTAATGGCAGGAAAGAAGGCCAGAACATCCATGGCATGTGATATTGCACTTTCTTACCTTAAAGTGGCTATAAATCATGTCTCTCTTAACGACTGGAATGACCGTTATGAACTTATTCTTTCTTTATATCAGGAAGCCTGTGAAGCTGCTTATCTTAATAATAACTTGAAAGAGGCTGAAGCTTTTATTGATATAATTTTAAAAAATGGACGATCAATTCTTGATAAAATAAAAGCTTATGAAATTAAAATACTATCATGTATTGCCAGTAATAAATTTTTAGAAGGATGCTCTATTTCCATATCGGTTCTCAGAGCTTTAAAGATAAACTTTCCTGAAAATCCTTCATTTTTTGATATAATTAAAAATGGTATTATTACTGATTTTTTGATTTTAAGAAAGAAAATTGATGAACTGATTTATTTACCTGATATGACAGATCCGGAAAAACTTGCTGCAATGCGTATTCTTACCTGTATGCTTTCTTCTTCAGTCCATTTATCCTTTAATTTTGTACCAATTATTTTTATGACTATGATAAGGTTAAGTCTTAAATATGGAAACAGTCCATTGTCTGCCTATGGTTATGTCGGTTACGCTGTTGGCCGGGCTGTTGTACGGGGTGGATATAAAATAAGTTATGAAATAGGCAGACTTTCATTAAAACTCCTGGAAAAATTTAATAATAAAGATATAAAGACAAAAGTTCTCTTTCTTTTTAATATTTTAAGACACTGGAAATTTCATATAAAAGATACAATTGAGCCTTTTTTAGAAGCTTACAGAATAGGTCTTGAAACAGGAGATTTTGATTATGCTTATATTTCTCTGGTATGTTATTTTAACAGGTCTTTTTTTACGGGAAAAGAATTGACAGAACTTGAAAAAGAAATAAGGACAATTACAAAAAATCTACATGATATTAAAAGAGATGAAACTGCTCAGGTTAACAGTATTTATCATCAGGTAATAATAAATTTATCAGGTACATCGAACAATCCTCATGTAATAAAAGGTGATTTTTATGACAAAACAGAAATGTTGCCACTCTGTGAAAAATCGGGTAATAAAAATATCTTATATACCCTTTATTTAAATAAATTACTTCTTTCTTATCTATTCTATAATTATTCTGAAGCACTGGATAATGCAAATAATTTTGAGAAAATTTCAGAATTATCTATAAAAATACTGGCTCTGCCGGTTCATTATTTTTATACTTCCTTAGCTTATCTTGCTGTTTATAACTCTTCTGATAAGTATCAAAAGAAGATTTTATTAAAAAAAGTTTATAGAAATCAGAAAGAGTTAAAAAAATGGTCTGAATGTATACCTGATAATTATCTTCATAAATTTTACCTTGTAGAAGCCGAGAAAATGAATGTTTCAGGTCAGGATATAAAGGCTATGGATTTTTATGATAAAGCTATAGCTCTTGCAAAAAAATATGAATATATTAATGAAGAGGCTCTTTCCTGTGAACTTGCAGGCAAATTTTATCTTTCCAGAAATAAGATTAATATAGCAAGAACATTTATAATAGATGCCAGATATTGTTATTTAAGATGGGGGGCAAAAAGAAAGGTGCAGGACCTTGAGGAAAGATATAAATTATTATTTACAGACAGATTTTATAAGTCCACCGGTAAAACTGTATCCAGTATAACACCTACAACTGAAAATACAGGAGAAATGCTTGATTTATTTTCAGTTATAAAGGCTTCTCAGGCTATTTCCGGAGAAATAAATCATAAGGAATTATTACAAAAACTCATGGATATAGTAATGGAAAATGCAGGAGCAGAAAAAGGTTTCTTGATTTTAAACAGAGAAGGTAATCTATTTGTAGAATACAGTGTTTTCTTTAATGATAAAAATAAAGAGAATATTACTATTCCAGTCGATTCCTGTGATAGACTTTCTTCTGCTGTTGTTAATTATGTGGCAAGAACAGGGGAATATATAATATTGTCAGATCCTTCGGAAGAAGGCATATTCACGGGAGATGAATATATTATAGAAATGAAACCTGCTGCAATATTATGTATTCCCATTATTAGACAAAACAATCTTATCGGAGTTTTATATCTTGAGAATAATAATATTAAAGGAACATTTACTCCTGATAGAATTAAAGTTCTTCAAATTTTTGCTTCTCAGGCCGCTATTTCTATTGAAAATTCACGTCTTTACAGAAAATATGTCAGTATTTTTGAAAATTCTACAGAAGGGATATTTCAGTTGAAAAAAGACGGAAGATTGTTAACTGTAAATTCGGCCTTTGTTAATATTTTAGGTTATTCTTCCGTAGATGAATTATTAAAAAGCAGTTACAGTATAATGGAATATCACTTTGTAGATATGAAGAAATATAAAGAATTTCAGACCATTATGGGAGAATACGGAAGAGTAAAGAATTTCGAATATAAAGCTTATAAAAAAAATGGTGATATTCTATGGCTTTCAGTCAATGCTCATAAAATTCAGGATGAATATGAACATGTTCTTTATTACGAAGGTCTTTTGGAAGATGTTACAGAGAAAAAACATGCTGAAGAACTCAGGCTTGCTAAAGATGCAGCAGAGGCTGCAACAAAGGCTAAAAGTACATTTCTTGCAAATATGAGTCATGAAATAAGAACTCCAATGAATGCCATACTTGGCTTTACAGAGTTACTGGAAGGTAAAATAAAAGATGAGCAACAGAAACAGTATTTATCTGCAATTTCTTCAAGCGGAAAGACTCTTTTAAGTCTTATTAATGATATACTGGATTTATCCAAAATAGAAGCCGGAAAACTTGAAATAAATTATAAACCTGTAAATATACATGCTGTTTTTAATGAAATAAAACATATTTTTTCTCAAAAAATCAATGAAAAGGAACTAGAACTGATAATAGAATTTAAAACGGATATACCGGAATATTTACTCCTTGATGAAGTCAGAATAAGGCAGATTTTGTTTAATCTTTTAGGTAATGCCATAAAATTTACCGACAGAGGAGGTCTTATTAAGCTATCTGTAGCTAAAGAATACAGGGAAGAAGATAAATTTGACCTTATTTTTTCTGTCAGTGATACAGGTAGAGGCATAGAGCCTGATCAGAAAGAATTAGTTTTTCAGGCTTTCAGGCAGCAGGAAGGTCAGAGTCAGATAAAATACGGCGGAACCGGTCTTGGCCTTACTATTACAAAAAGACTTGTAGAAATGATGAATGGTAAAATTACGTTAGAAAGTGAGGTAGGAAAAGGGAGTACTTTTTCTGTGATGTTAAAAGATGTTTTACAGGCAGATAAATTTGACGAATATGACATTCAAACAGGAGAGAACATAGATGATATTATATTTGAACCTGCTAACGTACTTATAGTAGATGATATAGAATCTAATAGAAATCTTCTGAAGGGATATCTTTCTTTTTCACCTTTAAATATTCTGGAAGCTGAAAATGGAAGAGAAGGAATTGAATTTACAAAAAAATATAAACCTGATATTATAATTATGGATATAAAAATGCCTGTTATGAATGGATTGGAAGCAACAAGAATATTAAAAGACGATGAATATCTCAAGGATATTCCTGTAATTATACTTACTGCTTCTGCTATGAAGGATTTTGAAAATAATATAATAAAATCAGGCTGTAATGAGTGTTTATATAAACCTCTGAGCAGAAAAAAATTATTGGAAACACTTATTAAGTATCTGCCCTGGAAAAAACAACATATTAAAGAAACTGATAGTAAGCCGGTAAATAATTTCCCTGAAGAAATAAAGGATAAACTTCCTGAGCTTTTGAAAATTTTAGAGAAAGATATGATAAATAAATGGCATGTTATACAACAAAAATTTATTATCAGTAATATTCGAGGTTTTGGAGAAGAAATAGCAGGGTTAGGTGAAAAATATAACGTAAAACAACTTGTAGAATGGGGAGAGGATTTATTACATCATGCAGGGAACTTTGATAATAAAAAAATAAAAGAACAGTTTAATTCCTTTCTAGGTTTTATAGATGAAATTAAAAAATTGTAATTACCTGCAGTTAAATATTAAGGAGAACATTTTATGAATAATAATAAAGAAAAGCAGGAAATACCACTGGTATTAATAGTAGACGATGTCCCTAAAAATATTCAGCTTCTTGGGAATATATTAAATAATGAAGGTTACGATATTATTATTGCTGAAAATGGAAAAGAAGCTCTTGAGAGAATTTCAGATGTTTTACCGGATATTATTTTGCTTGATATTATGATGCCTGAAATGGACGGTTATGAAACATGTAAGATATTAAAAGAAAATGATAGAACCAGAGATATTCCTGTCATATTTTTAACTGCTAAAACTGAAATGGAAGATATAGTAAAAGGATTTAATGCCGGATCTGTTGATTATGTAACAAAACCTTTTAATTCAACAGAACTTATGGCAAGAGTAAAAACCCATATTAAATTGAAAAAATTGTTTGATAAAGAAAAAGAATATGTAAAAGAACTGAAAGAATTAAATAAATTAAAAAATAAATTACTTGGTATTGCAGCACATGATATCAGAAGTCCTATTGCAACGATGCAGATGAATATAGAATTTTTATTAAATATATTAATGGAAAATCTTACAGAAGAGCAGATTGATATTTTAAAAGATACACAATATCTCGTTAATTATATGAATAGGCTCCTGAGTGATATACTGGATATAACTGCAATAGAAGCAGGTAAACTTACACTTAATATGCAGAAACAGGATTATATGGATTTTTTAACATATAATATAAAAATGAATAGAATATTATCAGATAAAAAAAATATAAAGATTAATTTTATTTATGAAGATAATCTGCCTGAGATATTGTTTGACAGAGATAAAATGACTCAGGTTATGAATAATTTAATCGGTAATGCTGTGAAATTTTCTAATAAAAATACAACAATAACTATTGACGTTAAAATGAAAGATAATTATATAGTTACAGATGTTATAGATGAAGGTCAGGGGATTCCTGATGCTGAATTATCAAAGTTATTCAAGGAATTTCAGCGGGTCAGTGTAAAACCTACGGGTAATGAAACAAGTACAGGTCTGGGTCTTGCTATAACAAAGAAAATAGTAGAAGGACATAAAGGTACAATAGGTGTTGAAAGTAAAAAAGGAAAAGGGTCGAGGTTTTATTTTACTTTACCTGTAAATTAATATAGTCCAATATGTTAAAATTTTCCGTTTTTTTATATAAGTCAGGTGTAAGTTCCAGTAAAAATGAATCTAAATGTCGTAAAAAAACGCTATCTATATAAAATATGCCCCAATAAAATTATAAAAATTAAAAGAAGGATTTCACTTTTAAAATAAAAACATAGTTTTATGTAATTTCTCACCTTGACAACAGACAGTTTAGAAATTATTATAGTCTTTATGCAATTTAGCCATGTCTGGCTGTAAAATTAAGGAGTTGACTTTTTAAGAAGATGAGTGAAAAATTGTTTCTAGGTATTGATATTGGTTCTGTAAGTGTAAATCTTGTAATTCTGAATGAAAAAAAGGAAATATTAAAAGAAGAATATATAAGACATATGGGACAGCCTGTAAAGACTGCTCTTGAAGCACTTAAAGATGTGGAAGCAAAATTTCCCGTAGAAAATATATGGGATATAGGAGTTACCGGATCAGGTGGAAAACTTATTGTTGACAAAATTAAAGGTACCTTTGTAAATGAAGTCGTTGCACAGGCCAAAGCAGTGGAACTTTTCCATCCTCAGGCAAGAACTATTATTGAAATAGGTGGAGAAGATTCAAAGCTTATACTTGTAGAATATGATAAACATTCGGAAACTATGATGGTGAAAGATTTTGCCATGAATACCATCTGTGCCGCAGGAACAGGTTCTTTTCTGGACCAGCAGGCAACAAGACTTGGTTTTACTATAGAACAGTTCGGCGAAGAATCCCTGAAATCCAAAACTCCTCCGAGAATTGCCGGCCGCTGCAGTGTTTTTGCTAAAACCGATATGATTCACCTGCAGCAGGAAGCAACACCTGTTTATGATATTATATCAGGCCTCTGTTTTGCTATGGCCAGAAATTTCAGGAGCAGTATAGGTAAAGGGAAAGATTTTATAAAACCTGTAGTGTTTCAGGGCGGTGTCGCTGCAAACAAAGGTATGATAAGAGCTTTCAGAGATGTGCTCGGTCTTACAGACGGTGAGTTAATAGTACCCGAGCATTTCCCGTCTATGCCTGCCATAGGCGTGGCTTTACTTCGTATGACTGTTCCTGATATACAGAAAATAACATGGAACCTCTCGGAACTTGAAGCATATCTTGAAAGTAACAGAGGAAAAGAAAGAAAATCCATGGTGCCCCTTTCAAGGGAAAGTGCTGTAGATGTATCCAAATTACTTCGTAAAGAAAAGCCTCTTTCTTCCGGTGAAAAACTGAAGGTTTATCTAGGTATAGATATAGGTTCTATAAGTACAAACGTAGTTGCCATAGATGAAGACAGAAAGGTTGTGGCAAGAAGTTATCTGAGAACTGCAGGAAGACCTATAGAAGCAGTAAGACAGGGCATCAGAGAAGTTGGATCAGAAATAAAAGATCATGTTATAGTCGCAGGTGTGGGAACTACCGGTTCCGGAAGATATATGATAGGAGATCTCATAGGAGCCGATGCAGTAAGAAATGAAATTACTGCTCAGGCCACTGCTACAGCTCATTATGATCCTGATGTGGATACAATATTTGAAATAGGCGGGCAGGATTCCAAATATATAAGTCTTTCGAACGGAGCTATCGTTGATTTTGAAATGAACAAGGTCTGTGCCGCAGGAACAGGATCTTTCCTTGAAGAACAGGCAGAAAGACTGAATGTAAATATAAAGGGAGAATTCAGCGAAGTTGCCCTCTCTTCCGAATGTCCGTCATGTCTGGGCGAACGATGCACTGTTTTTATGGAATCCGATGTCGTTCATAACCAGCAGTTAGGTGTTGAAAAAGCCGATATAGTAGCAGGTCTTTCCTATTCCATAGCACAGAATTATCTTAACAGGGTAGTGGGAGAACGTAAGATTGGAAATAAGATATATTTCCAGGGAGCTATGGCAAACAATCAGGGTGTAAAGGCAGCTTTTGAGAGCGTTCTCGGTAAACCTATAAGTATACCGCCGAATTTTGATGTAACAGGTGCTATAGGTGCTGCCATACTTGCCCAGGAATACTGCAGAGAACAGGGTATTACAGAGAGCAGATTTAAAGGCTTTGATATTGTTAATATGGAATATGAGATAAGTTCCTTTGAATGTAAAGAGTGTTCAAACCTCTGTGAAATAAGAAAGGTTACGGTAGAAGACGGTCAGAATCTCTTCTACGGCAGCAGATGTGAAAAATTTGAAATAGATAAAACCAGAAAGAAGAATGACATTCCTGATTATTTTAAGGAAAGAGAAACCCTTCTTACCGAATACTATCAGAAAAATAAAGTAACAGGCGATAAGAAAATAGGCTTCCCCAGAATTCTTACCATGTATTATGAAATGTTTCCTTTCTGGTCTGCCTTTTTTACAGAACTTGGCTATGAAATAGTACTGTCAGATACGACTACGAAAAAGATTATTCATATGGGAGTAGAAAATGCAGTGGCAGAAACCTGTTTCCCCGTAAAAGTCGCTCTCGGACATGTTCATAATCTTATGGATAAGAAGGTTGAATATCTCTTCCTTCCAAGCCTTATAAATATGAAGCAGAACAATCCAAATCTTCCTGAAAGTTTCAGTTGTCCCTATGTTCAGAGTATTCCTTATACTCTCCGTTCTGCCATTAATTTTGAAAAAGCAGGCATTAAAGTTCTGGAACCGGCACTCTTCTTTAAAGAAGGTTATAATACATCTCCTGTTCAGAAAGAACTTATAGAAATGGGTAAAATCCTTGGCTTGAAAGGAAAAGATGTTAAAAATGCCATAAAGAAAGCGGCAGATGTTCAGGATACTTTCTATAAGACTCTTCAGTCAAGAGGTAAAACAATACTTGACAGTCTGAAACCTGAAGATAAGGCTGTTATTGTTGTAAGCCGTCCCTATAATGGATGTGATCCGGGCATAAACCTTGGACTTCCTCAAAAACTTATGAATTTAGGCGTTATCCCGATACCACTTGATTTCTTCCCAATAGATGAAATAGATATTTCAGAAGACTGGCCAAATATGTACTGGCGTTACGGACAGAAAATACTCTGTATATCAGAAATTATAAGAAGAGATAAACGTCTTAATGCCATGTATCTTACAAATTTTGGCTGCGGGCCGGATTCCTTTATATCTCATTTCTTCCGTGAAAAAATGGATGATAAACCGTTCCTTCAGATTGAAATTGATGAACACAGTGCCGATGTGGGAGCTATAACAAGATGTGAGGCATTCCTTGACAGTCTAAAAAATGTGTTCCCCTCTGATGTCGAAAAAACCAAACAGGTAAAGATTCTTTCTATTGAAAAAGGCACAAAGAGAACCGTTTATCTGCCTTATATGTCAGATCATGCCCATGCACTGGCTGCAGCCTTTAAGGCAAATGGTGTCAATGCTGTGGTCATGCCTGAATCAAATGAAGAAACCGTAAAACTCGGCAGACGTTATACATCGGGTAAAGAATGTTATCCTGCTATTGTGACAACAGGTGATATGGTTCGCCAGGTAATGAGCAAGGATTTCGACCGTAAAGGAGCAGCTTTCTTTATGGGAGGCTCAAGCGGTCCATGCAGATTTGGTCAGTATAATATGTTACAGCGTATGGTTCTTGATGAGATTGGATATTCAGATGTTCCCATATATGCTCCAAATCAGGCAAAGAATTTCTTTGAAGAACTGGAAGTAGTGGGAAAAGACTTTTTCCTCCTTGGCTGGCAGGGTATGGTGTCAATAGATCTTTTAGAGAAATGTCTGAGAGAAACAAGACCTTATGAAATAAATAAAGGAGAAACAGAAAAGGTTTACAGAAATGCAGTGGATCTGGCTATGGAGGCTATTGAAAAACGGGGTAATCTCATAAAAGCTCTCAAAGAATGCCGTAAAATGTTTGAAGCAATAAAGGTTGATAAAAGTGAATTGAAACCTGTAGTCGGTATGGTAGGGGAATTCTTTGTCCGTGCCAACAGATTCAGCAATGAAGATATTATTATCAAACTTGAAGATCTCGGAGTTGAAGTCTGGGTGGCACCTGTTTACGAATGGTTCCTTTACAGGAATTTCAGACGTGATTTTCTTGCCAGGCAGCGCGGTGATATTATTACTATAGGCAAAACACTCTTAATGGATAAATTCCAGGTTCATGAAGAACATAAGATTGCAGGAGTATTCAAAGGATTCTTAAGAAATTTAGAAGAGCCTTCCACAAAGGCAGTACTCGATATGGCAGAAGAATATGTGCCGAGAACATTCTTTGGAGAAGCAATTATGAGTATGGGTAAAGCAGCAGATTTTTATAAGAAAGGTCTCTGCGGTATAGTAAATACAATACCCTTTACCTGCCTTCCCGGCACAATAGCAGCAGCTCTTCTCAAGAGATTTAAAGAAGAACACAATGATATTCCTGTTCTCAATGTTGCCTATGACGGACTGGGTCAGACCAATTCCGACACCAGGCTTGAAGCCTTTGTTCATCAGGCCAAACAGTTCACAAAGAGAATGGATTCTATGAAGAAAGAACTTATCAGAGTTTAAACAATAAGTGAAAGGTGAGAGGAGAAATTATTTTTCCTCTCACCTTTTTTGTTTTTTTATTACTTATAGTAGTGATGCGTAATTGGCGTTTATTCAAACGCCCCTACTATTCACGACTCACTTCTCTAAAATTTTCCTTATTGTTTTAATTAAATTCTTTGCTGTAACAGGTTTTATCAAAAGACATTTAATTCCGAGTGATTCTGCTTCATCTTTTATAGATTGTTCACTGTAACCTGTACACAGTATAACAGGTATTCCGGGACGAATATGAAAAATATTTTTTATTATTTCAATACCGGTCATATCAGGCATAGTTTGATCTGTAATAATAAGATCAAAATCATAAGGATTTTTCTGAAATATTTCCATAGCTTTCGTACTGGATGTTGTAGACGTAACATCATATCCCTGGAATTTTAACATCTGTCCCTGGGAAAAAAGGAGATCTTCTTCATCGTCTATAAAAAGTATATGTACATGTTCAGATGTAACAGTTTCCTTTGAATCCTCTTTTTCTGTAACCTGATGCTGAAATTCCGGAATTAAAATTTGAAAAGAAGTTCCTTTATTTAATTCACTTGATACTTTTATTGTTCCGCCATGATTTTTTACTATGCCATGAACAACAGATAGACCCATTCCGCTTCCTTTTGTCTGATCTTTTGTAGTAAAAAAGGGATCGAATATTCTTTCCAGTGTATGTCTGCTCATACCATGACCTGTATCTGTTACAGTTAAAACTATATAGTCTCCGGGCTTTAAATCTGTATATTCTGAATTTATATTTATCCTGGAAAGATTTATTTCCAGTAGCCCACCCTGAACTGCCATAGCATCCATTGCATTGGAGCAGAGATTTAACAATATCTGGCAGATCTGTCCATGATCTGCAAGAATCATACCATCTGTATTAATAATAGTTTTTATTTTAATAGTAGAAGGAAGTGATGATCTTATAAGTGGAAGCTCTTCTTTTATAATATGTCCCAGACTGATAGGTCTCATTTCAAATCCTGTCTGACGGCTGAAGGTAAGTATCTGTCTGATTATATCTCTTGCTCTGGAACCTGCTCTTATTATTCCTTCAAAACTGTTTCTGACACTGCGTTCATCTGATACAGTCGTTAATCCAAGTTCCGAATAGCTTATTATAGTTCCTAGGATATTGTTAAAGTCGTGAGCTATGCCACCTGCAAGAGTTCCTATAGATTCCATTTTTTGAGCCTGTTGTAACTGTTTTTCTATTTTTTCTTTTTCCTTCTGTGTTTTTGTTATATCTGTAATATCTCTTGTAATACCTACGATATATTTCTGACCTTTCTTATCCTTATAGAGAGCCTTCTTTGTCACTATTTTTCGTGTATCACCATATGCATTGGTCAGTTCTTCCTCATTTACATTTTCTTCTCCTGTATTAAAAACCAGATCGTCTTTTTCCCAGAAAATATCACTCTCTTCTTTCGGAAAGAAATCGTAGTCTGTTTTTCCTATGATTTCCTCTCTTTTATATCCTAACAAACTACATTCGGCATTATTAACCATTACAAATCTGTGATTTATATCCTTTACAAATATCGGATCTGCAACAGAATTAATTACTTTATCCAGATAATCTTTTGTTTCTTTTAATGATTCCTGGGCTTTCCATCTTGTAAGGGCTATACCTGTACTTGAAGCAATAGTTTCAAACAGTTTTATCATTTCCAGGGTAAAACAGTTTATTCTTTTACTGTTTAATTGAAGGAGACCTGCTGTATCATTACCTGATTTCAAAGGGATTAGAGCTATAGATTTATATCCTTCTGTAATACACTTATTTCTGGTGCAGATTTCTTCTTCCCCTGAATTATCTTCAGTAAGCATGGACATATTATTACACCAGAAACTTCCTTTTTCCGTATAATAAGGTAAAGATTTATCTATATTTCCGGCGAGTATTTTTCCGCAGAGACAATCTATTATGGGCTCACCTTTTTCATTAAAAATAATGTTACCCAAACTGTCACGATTACACAGGTAATTTTCTGATTTTATAAAGTGCCCATTAAAACCATCTGTTACATAATAAGGAAATTCATCACCATCTTTCATACGAATTCCAACAGCGTCTATCTCTGTAAATCTTTTTATCAATCCGATTATATGGTCTATTACTGAAAGTTTTTCTCCCGGCTGATTGAGTAGTTCCATCACTTTCATGCTCAGTTCCTGATTTTTTTCTGATATTTTTTTATCAGTAATGTCCGTTGCCGTACCTATAATCTGTTCTACCATACCAGTGGAGTCTCGTTTAAATACAGTATCTCTGGTACAGATCCATTTCCATGAACCGTCAGAGTGTTTTATCCTGTATTCTAAAGAAAAGATTTCTCCGTCAGGAGCATCTGTCATATGTTTATGATATTCAGCAACTTTTTCTATATCTTCAGGATGAAGAATAATTTTTAAGAAATTACTGTCCATAATCTTTAGTTTTTCCGATGTATAACCGAGAAACTTCATCAGCTCATGATTGGTATAAATATTATATTTTCTGTTTAAATCATAAACATAAATGAAATTTGGTGTCGTTGCAAGAATTTTTTCTGCAAAATGGCGGGTCTCTTTCAGAGATTTTTCAATTGTTATGTTATTTTCGGAAGATGTTAATAAGTTTTCCATATAATCTCATAATGTATAGATGATAAAATTTACGAATTGTAATATAAAAATAGCATAAACGATTTAAATATACAATAGTGATGATGTTTTTTATGACATTTCATTTACTACTGATCCGGGCATAAGCCATGTAATAAGAGTCTTTTTTCCGTCACGCGTCACGAGAGTAAAAATATATTATTTATGCTCATCACAGTAATTTTAAACCTGTTCCCTTATATTTTTCTTGTTTTCTACAGAATTTTTTGTTATTATAAAATAGAAAATTCGAGAGTGTAAGATGTTTTGTGTAAGCATACATGAAATAAGGCTTTTACAGAAGTTTACACAAAATTTATGATACAGTCGGAAATTTCACTCATACAGGCAGGTATATATTATGTTTTTACATATTCTTCCGAAAAGTCCCGATTTATTTTCAGGAAGAGATAGAGAATTAAAAAAGATTGAACAGATTTTTTCGAGTATAAATTTTTTTTATATAGAAGGAATAGCAGGCGCAGGGAAGACTTCCCTTATGTTAAAATGGGCAAATATTCTTTCTGAACTTGATGAATATAAAGACAGAATTTTATGGTTACAATGTGAGGAAGATGCTACACTTGATACTATTATTTCGGATATATGTGAACATATTGAAATAAATGAAGGAAAACATCTGAAAGAATTTCTCATAGACAGGTCTTTAAAAAATGAAGATAAATGTCTTTATCTTGTAGAGCTGTTGAATAAACACAGATATATTCTTTTCATTGATGATTTTCAATATATAAAAAGAGAATCACATAAAATTTTCATATATACAATCAAAAATTATTTAAGAAATTCCAGCATATTTGTTATTTCCTCGGAAAGTCTTTTTCTTTCTCCTGTTGAGACTATGGATATTTTCAGGCTTACAATAAAAGGACTTCCAAAAGAAGACAGTATTTTGTTTTTTACAAAACTTCTCATGTTTCATGATTTCGAACCTCTTCCTGATACAGATACAATTATAAAAATAGTTGAACGTTCCGGAGGTTATCCTCTTATTTTAAAAACCTTTGCCTGTTTACTTGTATCAAAAACATCTACTGTTGAAGATATTATAGAAAATGGTTACCTTGATAAGGATACGGAAAATTTTTTATTCGGAAAAATAATGGAAGAAACCGGCCCTGAAGAAAAAAATATCCTCGAATGTTTATCACTTTCCCGTATATCACTTTCTTCCGACTTTATAAAAAAAGTAACTCGTATTGATAATATATCTGAATATCTGTTATTACTTGAAGGTAAGATGTTTCTGGAAAAGGATATTTCCTGTAATTACCTGCTTCAGCCTCTTTTAAAAGAATATATAAGAAAGAAAATAACTGAAGACAGAAAGATTTATCTTAATAAAATACTCGGTGAATTTTTTGAACATAACCCTGAACTATGGAGTGAAGCTTTTTATCACTATATCAATGCAGGAGATATGGAAAAGGGAAGTAAATTTTTTCAAAAAAATATGGGGAAACTCTGTTCTCTCGGGCATTATGAAGAGTTTATGGAAAAAGCGGATTTACTGGAAAAATCTATCCCCCTTACGGAAGATATGAAAATAATGAAAGCAAATGTGCTGTCTATACAGGGAAGATGGGAAGAGAGTCTTGCAATACTTGAAGGAATTAAAAATAATATTACAGATGAA
>JAKPQU010000284.1 GCA_029555925.1 Bacillota bacterium | reverse complement strand
TTTCTATAGTATTAGAAATTAAATAAGGGCTAATTTATTGTCTGTAAAACAAATTAAATAAGGCAAATTATTTTTCTTCGTAAGAGCCTGTCAGGCAGAAGCTGATAAATGGTTACGAATTTACCTGTTACGGTACTTAGTACCGTAACAGGTAAAATGGTATCCGTAAAAAGCTTCTGCCTGGCGGGCTCTGGAGAAGAAAAATTAGTTTTTTATATAGAATTAAAATTAAATAAGGGCTAACTTGACAATGTCACATTTAATAAAATAGCTAATTAGCAATTAGCTATTATCAGCTTCTATCTGCCTGTCACATGTATCAAGGTAATTTTGCAATAATTGTTTCTTACATTGTTTTCTAATTCTCATATTTGATTGTAACCCCTCCGGTCATGCCTGTTAGTAAGAAAATACCCGTATCAAACTTTCCATGTGAAATTCACATCAATATCCATAGGACCATGACCAGGTCATATTATTATTATCTATTCCCCCGAAGCCTCCCTCCATTGTAAGATTTCTCAATTCAGTAGGAAAGATTAAGAGACCATTACCACTGACAAAAAAGTTTTTAGTAGTGGCAGCACCATACATATTACCGTTACCGGACAGTTTTACATTTGAATCAGGTGCGTATATAAGACAGTATACATCCCCCTGACCGGAAATCTTTATATCTCCCGAAGCATCATCACCGGCACCTGCACTGTTCCCTCGGCACCCACTTTTACCATAGGTTGTGCCATCACTGCCAAAAATCCTGATATCACCTGGGCTGGTAGTGCCGGAAGCACGCATAATACTCTGTCCAGTAAAACTATTACCGGTGCATTCAAAATAAATTTCTACAGGTTCATCATTGATAATATTCAATTTTATCTCAGTCTGCCCTGCTACATCAAAGGGGGTTGTAAAAACATATTTTCCCGATGATAAAACAATATTTGTCTTCTTGCTAATTGTGCCACTGAGGGCATAAGCCTGATTCGGTGCAAGATTATAATTTGGATAAGGATTATGGCCGGATGCTGCAGGAATATTATTAACATTAATAGTGACAGGACTACCAAGATCGGGAGCTTTTATATCATGTTTTAATTTTATTTCCCCTGATGATTTTGCTTCATGGTAATTTGTTCCTTCTGTCCCTCCTGAAATAGCCCGTGAAACAACATTTTCGTCATCACTATTTACATAAATATCTCCCTTAATTCTGAGCCCCGGATTACCACCTAAATTTATAGCTCCGGCATCCGATGAATTGGTTCCTATATCGGCATAAGTATTGGGATCTGATGGGTTATATACAGGATGAGGTACAATTTTATCTCCGTTACCGGCAATAATTCCGCCTTCATCTCCTGTTAAAGCGTTCTCAGCAAGGTAAAAATCATTCAAAAGTCCTGTTCCTATAGCTATAACCCTTGCTTTGGATTTATAATTTGTAGAACTAACATATCCGCAGTAACCTGTAGAAACAATTTCAATCTTTCCCGGAGGAATATTTGGTATAACACCACTTATGGATGGTACAGATGTAGTTCCACTTATATTATTTTTTATCTGAACCTCATAATATCCCCGGATTTTCTGGTCTGTAACAGTATAAGTAGTTAAAGGGGTAGGTGGTAATTGTGTATTACAATCAGGATCCTGTTCCACCATATAAATGGCATAAGAAACACCGGCTTTGGCTGCTTCTACAGCTGTTATACTGTAATTTTTCTTTGTTATTACACCTGCCAGAGTCATACCTCTTATAACAAGAGCAGTACCCAGAATAGCAATAAGAACAAGGGACATAATCGTAATGGCTATTCCCATACCTTTCTGGTTTTTAAATAATTTTTTCAACATATTCTCTACCTCCTCAATCTATATTTAATTACTCATATTCATAGTAAAAGAAACAGTAATAGAATTATAAGATGTATTTGGATTATTCGGGTCAAAATTAGTATTTGCTTTTTCAGATATTATTATATCTACTTTCAATGGTAATTTAGTTCCTATAACAGACGGAGGAATACCTGCAGAAGAAACACCGACATCAGGGAAATTCAAATCTCTTACTCTATGAGCTATAATCATTTTTTGAGTATAATCGGCTCCACCTGTAATAAAACTGTTTACTCCAAGTCCACATGGAAGTGGTATAATGCTGCCTGTTGTGCCTCCGGCAGGATCCCGTAAAAATTCTCTTCTACACAGAGCCTTTTCATTTGATTTTTCATCTGTATCTATATAATAACATACATATTTATACCATATAGATTTTGTGGTATTGGGGTCAATCTGAAATTCATTATTCTGGTTAAAATCTCTGGCAGAAGCAAATATTATTCCTGTTGGTTGACTAACATTGGAAGGATTATATATAGTGGCAGTTTTGTAAGATGACTCCATAAGTTCTCTTGACATTTTTGCTAAAGCTACAGAAGCATCCTGCTGCATATTGGAAAGACTGGATTGAGAAAGATAGCTTTTTTTAAGAAGCAGTCCTATCCCTGCTATCATGGTAAACATAATACCCATAACAGATATGGTTATAAGGAGTTCTACTGCGGTAACACCTCTTTTCCTTTTCATAGCCATTTCGGCACCTCCTTTATATACCGGAATTCCCCGGATTAACGACAATAGTTACAAGTTCTATCTGTCTGAGCCTGCCACCACCTGAAGCAATACCACGTCCCATAGTATGTTCATTCCATGTGACTCTCACATTTAGATTATAAATGCTATTTAATTTTATGGCAGAAGAAGATATATTAACCTGAAAATTTGTAGAACTCACTATTCTATTTACATTGGTTGTAACGACTACAGGTTCTGAATGGCCTGTAGAAGTAAGCTGGCCTTTAACCTGGTTCCACCTGACAGTAGTCGGAGTGGAATAAAGTTCCATATATGACTGGGCAATCTGCTGTGCAAGAAGTCTGTTCTGTGAACTTTTTATAAAAATTCCTGTACCCGGAACTACCTGTAATATGGAAAGAAATCCCATCGAAAGAACTATGATTGAAATCATTGCATCAACCAAGGTAATACCCTTTTCTCTGGTCATATAGCATCCCCCCCTTTTTTAATTTTTTATGAAATTTATTTATTAAATAATTTATAATAAACCTCTGTATAATTATTTTAAACTGGAAGAAATAAATACAAGACTCATGGGGGTTACAACAGGGCTGGCAATTTTATTAGTAGTTTTATTATCTATATCACACATATAGATATAATTTAAGGCATGGTCAAAGGTAGTTGTGCCGACATAGAGTTGTTTTCCATCTTTAGAAAAAGTAAGACTGCATGGTATATACTGAAATTTCATTTTATCTACAACTTTGTCATCTATAAGTGATATAATAAGAATCTCCTGAGGTTTCTGGCACATTACAGCAAGTAATTTCTTATCTTTAGAAAAAGCAATTTTACCCGGCCCAACACCGGTCTCTATTCTGGAAACAACCTGTTTTTTCTCACCGTCTATAACAAGTATCTCATTTTTATCTATTATCGATAAATAGAGTTTATTATTAATACCGGAATTAATTATATCTACAGGGGTACCATCAATCTTTATAGAAGCAAGTAAATTTCCCGTAATTTCCATGATGTCTACAGTCATAGAATCTCTGTTAACTACAAAAAGTTCCTCACCTGTAGAAGAAAAACAAACTGAAACAGGACCTTTGCCTCCACTCTTTAATGTAGCTACAGGATTATTATAATCTGTATCTACAAGGGTTATAGTATCTGAAGTTCTGCCGGTTACTGCAAGATAATTCTGAACAGGGGAAAAGCTCAATCCCTTCGGCTCATTACCTACTTTTATTTGTGTTACTATTTGATTTTTTCCCGAGTCAAAACATCCCAGGAGATCTGAACCGGATGTTACATAAACATATTTGCCATCTCTACTCAGGATTGCATCTCCAGGTAGTTTATATTTTGTCTTAACAATTTCCATGGCATCTGGTTTTTTCATATTCATTGAACCTATGCCGCTATGGCCTATAATTATAATTCTCTCCTCTTTACCTGTTCTGGAAGTGGCAAACATTATGGCAACCCCTGACAGACATAATACGAATATGGCACATATAGCTATTATTTGATTCATATGGGCATACCAGAATTTTTTCATATTCCAGGAAATAGAGCTACAGATTTCCCCTATGAAAGATGGTGGTCTGGCATCCGGCGTTTTTTCTGTTTCAACCTTCTGCTTCATTTTTATAGTCACAGATCTTGTCTGGCCCGGGTCAAAAGAAAGTTTTTCAAGCAATTCTCTGACTTCGGAAATCTTCTGTATTCTTTTATCCTGATTGAATTCTATACATTTTGTAGCAATCTCACCCAGTTCTTTCTTACCTCTTAGAGGAGAAAAATTCAGTGGATTATTTCTCGGGTCTTCCTTTGTTAACATATAATATAATATACTCCTTTGCATAGGAAAATACAATAATTTTGTGTAAAGCAAAAAGGATATTCAATACAATGTAGAAAAAATCATGTAAAAATAAAAAAGTAATACAGGAGAAAGAGATATG
>JAKPQU010000282.1 GCA_029555925.1 Bacillota bacterium | reverse complement strand
TTTAAAAGTTACAGGTAGGCTTATAAAAGACGAGAAAGACCTGTCTATAAAGTTTAATAAAGACCTTCTTTCCTGGGAGATACTGGGAGACTCTGAATTATACCGCCAGAGTAAAGAAAGAAAAGAGCTTATAGATATTCTTCTTAAAGAAAATTGTCCTATGACAAATAAAGACCTTCAGGCAGTTACCGGTATAAACTATAGTACTATTAAAGGTTTAACCTGGCGAATGGCAAAAGACGGTATACTTCTTAAAATTAATAATGGAGCTTATGTTATCTCTCCTTCTATTTTATGGAATCAAAATCTAAACCCGTTAAACTTGATAAACTCCTTAAACCCATTCAACCCTTTAAACCCAGAGCAAAAAGGTGATGAGTTTAAGATAGATATAAATAGCTTAAACCTTAGAAAGCTCAATATTGAAGCGGAAGAGGAAGATGAGGTTGATAGGGTTGACTTAGATGATGCAGATCATTTGTTAAACGAAGAGTTAAACGATAACCAAGAATTTATTACAGATGACATTTTTAATGAACACTTTGGTGAAACTAATAATATGACTGACGACTGTAAAGTAGAGACTACAACTAAAGTAACCTGTTCTTCCTGTGCCTATGGTACAGGTAAAAGCAAGATAGGCCTTCACATCTGCTCTTTAACTGGTAAATCTGATTATAGAGGTAATGAGTTACATAACTGTAATAGATTTATGGAGGAGGAAGAGATAATAGAAGCTCCGTTTTAAAGAGAACATAAGGAAAATTCAATAAACATATAAGAAAGATATTTGCGACTTCCATTAAAAGCTATGCGTTAGATGGAGTACCGGGATCATTATGTACTTTTTTACGTTAAGGTATCTTTCCCTTACAACATGCCGGAATTAGAATATATACATCGTCGGGAAATCCGCATGAAATCACAATAGCTATTTCAGGGTAAACAGGGAGAATGTTTCTCAGGAATTTGCCCATCCCCTCGAAAAGGCCGGCAAAAGTGTCATTATATATTTCTGACATTTCTGTCTAAACAGGGGTAATGTTTCTTAGACTTAATGAAAAACCTCTATCAGAACATGTCTATTTCTTTACAGAGAAGTTCTTATATATATTTCTGTCATTCCGGTATAAGCCATGCTAAAACATGCCTTCTGCTTGTATGGTGACATGGTTCAAAGAAAGGCCTATTTCTTCACAGAACATTCTCATCTTCTTCATAACTTCTTCATATCTTTAGGTTATACTGATTTCAGTGAAAGAGAATAAAACAAAGGAAGAAGGTGGCAGAAATGATTACAAAGTTTATGAATAGCTGGGGAGTAGGTAATAGCTGGGGCTCTGGATATTTCTGGTTAATAATCTAACAGAAAGGAAATAAATAACATTAAAAAAGGAGGTGAATAGAATGATTAAAAGAGTGTTTCAGAGCAAGGTTCAAAAAGAAGGCGGTAATGGTTGCTTAAAGTGCTTGATAAACGTCATCTTGTTAGCTGTAAATATGCCATAAAAGAAAGGAAAGTGTTATGAAAAACATACATCTTAAGTAAAGCAGGCAGTGATAAGCTGCCTGCTTTTGATTCTACCACAGCTTCTTCCACCAGGGTCTTT
>JAKPQU010000261.1 GCA_029555925.1 Bacillota bacterium | reverse complement strand
ATTATTTAAATGACATATATGTTTTATTTATTTAATATATGTTTTATAATTATTCTGTATTTATGCAGTATTTATAAATTATGTCCGGTTTATTTAATTTATCCATTGGAGGATCAGCATGAAAGACAGTATCAGACAGCGTATCGTGGAAAAGGCGAGGGATCTTTTGTTTATCAGAAACGAGGATGAGATCACAATGAACCTTGTTGCAAACGAACTGAGCATTACAGCCCCCACTCTTTATCATTATTTTAAAGGGAAAGGTGAAATGCTTGAGGCGGCAAATCATCTTATCGTAAATGAGATCTCTTCGACACTTGAATTAAAATTCCCCCCTTCAATACCCTTTGAAATGAGAATAATCACAGCAGTTGCAATGACCGGTGATTATTTCATGAAAACAGGACTTCCGGCATCATATCTTATTGAAGATCCGAGAGAGAGGCCTATTGTTCTTGGGGAGTTCAGAAAGAAATTGGCTGCGTTATGTGCCGAGTATAAAAAGAGCGGTAAAAACAAGAATAAACTCCCGGCGGAACAGATGGCGTACCGCCTCCTGTCCTGTATTGCCGCCGACATTGCTTTTTACCGCAATTCAAAAAAGGCACTTCCGGAGGATTTCGCTGAGAAGATATGGGAGAGTGTTAATTAATTTATCGGAGCTTTATTATGTATAAAGAAGCAATGGATTTTAAGAAGAATAATGAGGTTCTTGAGAAGTCAGGTTTTAAGAGGGTTTTCGGGTTAAAGGCGACACAGATGTTTCCCCGCCCGGTGAAGCTTTATGTGGTTGGGTGGAAAAAGGATGATTCGGGGGTTCTTTATAAGACTGTCAGGATGATCGAAGCTTTCGGTTTCAGCACTTTGGCGAATTTCTTTCTTGATATTCAGGGTCGTGGGTCTGAGGATGTCGGTTTCTGTTTTGCATCTGAGGAATATGCTGAAGCTGTAGGTGATACCCTTCTGTCAATACATAGAAAACAGGTTGTTTATGAGGGTGAAAAGTATTTCGTGAT
>JAKPQU010000216.1 GCA_029555925.1 Bacillota bacterium | reverse complement strand
GGGCTCCTGAAGCACCTGCAGCCAGAATATTTCTGATAAAAGCACTTGCAAGTGAACCTCCTATACCTGCCAGAGCATAAAGAGCCATATATCTCGGTGTGCCGAAATATTTCTCAAGTGTGGAGCCGATACTTAACAGGGTAAACATATTTACAAGGAGATGAATAAAACCTATATGTAAAAACATCGAACCTGTAAGACGCCACCACTCTCCGGATTTCACAAGAGGGCCGTAATTAGCTCCGAATCGTAAAAGAGTATAAAGACCGGTCGAGCCTCCCGAAACAGTGGTCCATAAAAACATGGCAACACAGACAGACAGGATTAAATATGTTCCGTACGGTTTGTTCTGTTCCAGACGAAGTTTAAAATCATAATACCTGTTTTTATATTCATCAATATAATTCTCAGACGGAACCCATCCTATTTTTGCATTTATAACGGAATTTTTAAGGGCTTCTAAAAAAACTCCTCCGTACTGTGTGGAACAGAGACCAGGTTCCAAAAGATCAACAGAACCGGCATAAAAAACTCTGTTTATCTTAAATTCAAGATTCTCTATGCCAGGTAAATCCCTGGCATTAAAATTTTTCTCTTTAAGCTCCTCCGGACATCCATGTTCATAAACATAAAAAATATATATGTCAAGGAAATGTTCGGGTAATTTTTTATCTTTAAGACAGATAGAAATCATTTCCATCTGTTTCTTTATCTGTAATATATCGAGCCCGTCGCCTTTGATTATAAAAATACCTGTATATATATTGTTCCCTGCATTGCATCCGCCTATCAGACGATATTCCGGTAAATCAATATCAAGTCCTGTTGTGTCCAGTTCAATCCCTTCATACATCTTATGCAGTTCTACAGATAAAGTGGTGGCGAAATCTTTAAAGGTAGTCATAATAACCTCATCGTATTCAGTAGCCATATCTTACAAGGTTTTTTCCGGTAAGGTATATGGCGCCTACAGGACAATCATCGGCCAGACCGTTCTGCAACTGCGCCCAGCCTACACCGATATATACCTGGCCTATGGAGAAAAACATACGGCCTTTTGGTGCAGGATATTCCAGACACCAGCCGATACCGTCATAATAATGCCATACGATAACCGTTCTGCCATGAGCGGCATAGAGTTCTTTTACCGTACTGCCCACGCCTATACCTTTGACTGTCCTGAACCTGCTGTCATAAATCCCTATGCTTTCTATGGTTACATTGAGGTTGTCCAGAACAGTTTTAGACGGCCCTATTCTCGTAGAATATTCAAATTCGGGAGGAATAATATAAGTAAAGGTATAAAATATTAAACCGAAAGGCTCCATCCTGTAACTCAAAGTATCTTCATATGATACATAGGAAAAGGAACTTGCAGTAGTAGAATAATTATCGGGGGCCCTCCCCATTTTATCGAAGACATTTTGCCTGTTGTCTCCAAGCAATATAAAAGGAGTAAAAGTATCAGTACCCCTATCATAGGTGTAAATACCGTCATCTTTTATAATATATTCTTTTTTCCATTCATCTGCAGCAGACAGTAATGACGGAATAATTAAACATATCAGACATATGATAACGACAGCTCTGACTGAAAAAACCTTTGATAACATAAATTCAACCACCTTTTCTTTATTAAAATATCCCGAGTATTACCGGGGTTCTCCATTTGGGAATACTCCCTTTGGTATTTCATCACCAGTGTATGTTCTGTCAACAACTGCTCCTGGCTGAGGCATATTTATTGTTTTATTTTCTCCCTCTTCCAGTTCAACTTCAACTATGCTTTCGGCACTGTATTCACGGTAAAGGGGATAACTGATATTACATAATTTGCATCTATGGACTTCTTTCAATCTGTAAGTTCCTGAAGGGAGGTCAGAAAACTGCACATAATCTCCGCCATTTTTCTCCTGGTTGACCTGTCCTGTCAGATAAACAATCCAGACTTCATCATATCTGTATAATCCCCGGTCATTCAGTTTACAACTACATGATACCGTGATAGTCCCCTTTTTAGGAATCTTGGGAGTGGGGGAAGGAAAAGGTACCGGTGTAATTACCTTATTGACGGAAATTTTCCAACCATCCATAGAATAATTTATATTAAAAAAATACAGAAAACCTGTAACATCAACATAATATATATTCTGTCCCGTATTTCTATCAGGCCCAAAGCCTATGAGTGAATCAGGAACGGATTTACCATCTACCGTAAGAGAAGAAGGCAGACGGGACATATCTGCCTTCAGTTGCAGATATTGAAAAAAGCTTTCCATAGGAGCATACATTTTGCTATTCTGATATATGACAGAGTCAGGAAAAGTAACACCGTATATATTAAGAGGCTCTCTGTCAGAATCACAGAAATTGCCTGCAAGCGGTACAGGCCCTGCCATAGAGATTGAAATAACAAGGCATATTAATAAAGAAGCCATGAAATTAATGTGAAACCATTTCACAGTCATAAAAATAACACTCCTTTATGTAAAATAAAAAGTTTCATACTATAGTTCAAGTTCAAATAACAAAGTTCCTTTAAATTAAAGTAGAAGAAAATTAAAACAAGGAAAATCATCAAAACTGTAGAATTATTTCTGTGAGTTGAAAATAATATGATGAAAAAATATTCTTTTATAATAATAATTTTACTGGTTTTATCTTTTTTTAACCTGTCTGAGGGGAAAGAAGAAAAAACCGGTACATACCTTTCATGTCTGTTACATGTAACAGACGAAGACGGTGAATATTCCATAAATGTCAGTGAATATAAAGGTAAAGATAAATATTGCAGAAGAGATAACTGGGAAAGCCAGTCACAGGGCCCGGTAAGTTATATAATCATCAGGGAAAACAGCGGAAAAACCTCGAGCTATACAATAATCCACGACATAAAAAAAATATATGTCATGTCAGGAGAAAAGGACTCTGTCCCTGTGATGGAGGAAGACTGGCTCGGAGATCTCCATATGAAACTTATTGAAAGAGAAGAACTTTCTCCTGAAAAATGGGAAGGATATATGTGCAAAAAAACCAGATTTATAAACAGAGACACAGATGAAAACTGTACTGTCTGGTTCTCTGATAAGCTTTCCCGGTGGGTGAAAATAACATCAAATCTATCGGGCTTCACATTTAATATAGAAATGACGAAAATAAAAACAAAAGCTTTTAATATGAACATATTCAATTTACCGAAAGATTATAAAATCGTAAAGATAGATCCGAAAAAGATAAAACCTTTTCCGGGTATATAATGGGAAATTAATGAAGGAGTATATATAAAGCTGATAGCTGATAGCTGATAGCCGACTGATAAAAAATGACAAAAGAAGCGCTGAAATATCCGGCCATATTTTTATTTCTTGTATTTACCGTATTTATTCATTATATGGTAAAAAGCCCCGCCCTTACGGAAAGAAAACAACTTTCCATGTCAGGCTCGTCAGGCATTATTGCCACAGGTAAGGAAGCACCTGATTTCTCCCTGGAAAATTTAAAGGGCGATGTTATTTCCCTTTCCGGTTATAAAGAAAAAAAAATGGTTGCTCTTTACTTCTGGAGCAGTAATATTCCTGTATGTATTACGACCCTGGGGGAAATAGAAAAATTTTATGATAAGTACAAAGAAAAAGTGGAAGTGCTGGCTATAAATATTGGTGACCTCAGGCTTGAACTGGAAAAATTTCTGAAAAATAAAAATTATACGTTCAATATACTCTCTGACAGACAGGGCGGAACTGCTATAAAATATCAGATCGGTGAGCCGACGTTCATACTTGTAGACAAACAGGGGAATATAGTATATATACACAGACAGAATGAAATCAGCGGAAAATTCAATGTTATACTGGAAAAAGAGGTTATACCTCTGGTAGAATAAATGGAACTGGCAATAAAAACAGAAAAACTCACAAAAATATATGCAGGAAATAAAGACTCGGTCAGAGCAGTGAATGAATTATCCATGGAGGTTCCGAAAGGGGAAGCTTTCGGGTTTCTCGGCCCTAACGGTGCAGGGAAAACTACTACCATATATATGCTTCTGGGTATATTAAAACCCTCGTCGGGAAGCGGTAAATTACTGGGAAAACCACTCGGCAATCCCGGAGCGAAAGCAAAGCTGGGATTTTTACCGGAATCCGTAACACTTCATCTCCACCATACGGGATTATCTCTCCTGGATTATTACGGTGAACTATTAAATATTGAACAGAAAAAAAAGAAGGCTCTTGAGGTTTTAGAACTGGTCGGTCTTAAAGATGCAGGAAATAAACTCATAACGTCCTATTCAAAAGGAATGGTTCAGAGACTGGGCCTGGCACAGGCACTTATAGGCGATCCGGACCTGCTCATTCTGGATGAACCTACGGCAAATCTTGACCCCATAGGAAGAAAAGAAGTAAAGGATCTCCTGTTACAGATAAAGGAACAGAAAAAAACCATTTTTATCAGTTCTCATATACTCTCTGATGTAGAATCCACATGTGACAGAGTCTGTATATTGAAAGCAGGAAAACTGATAAAAACAGGAACTGTGGAAGAACTCACAAGGGTAAAAGATACATCGGAAATCCATACAAAGGCTCTCCCCTCTGAAGCAATAGAAAAAATTAAAAATCTTGGCTCGGAAGTCAATATAAAACAGGATGAAATCATAATAATCGTAAATAATAAAGAAGAAGAATTCGGCATAATAGAAATTATAAGGCAGAACAACTGCCCTCTTCTGTCCATTTTACAGAATAAAAATACCCTTGAAGATATATTCTATACAGCCGTAAAAGGAGAAGATAAATGAGTCCCATATGGCCTGTAGCCAAAGATACTGTGAGAGAAATGTCCAGAAAAAAACTGCTTCTGGCTGTAATAGTGGCAGGAATCTGTACCGCTATACTTTTTGCAATAAGTGTGGCTGTTGTTCCTGTGGCAGGTGAAAGAGTGGTAACAGGACTTTCACAGGGACGACAGGCTTCTCCTGAAGCTATGGACGCAATGATAGGTCAGTTCAATGAAAAGGGATATAATTTCCTGGTAACATGTTTTTCCATAGCCATAGAATTAATAGGAATTTTCCTGACCATACTTATGTTTTCCACATTCCTCCCCACCGAAATAGACAGAGGTACTGTGAAATTAATCATATCAAAGCCTGTAAGCAGATTTCAATTTATTATGGGAAAATTTCTCGGAGGCCTGATGGTTCTGGCCGGATACAGTATCCTAATGGGAGGTCTTCAGATTCTAGGAAGCCTGTACCTTACAGGCAAACTTGACCCGCCGGACAGATATTGCATGATTCTTCTATTCTGTAATCTCATGTTAAGGGGCTCCATCGCAATGGCCATGTCAATGATCATGAGACCGGTTCTTTCCGGTGTTATAGCCTTCTTTTTATCGGGAGATATATTTATCGTGGGAACCATATTTTCAGCAAAATTCATTTATTATCCTTCACTTATCCTCTATTACATATTACCTTCCTACTCACTCTTCGAAACCAGAACTATCTGGAATTTCTTCGCAAACCTCTTCAGTTCTCAGACAATTATGTTAACATTATCGGATCTGTGCTACAGAACAACCTATGCTCTGGATATAATAATTATCATGGTCGCTCTTACAGTAATTTTATTCAACAGAAAAGATTTAATTCAATAATTTCTGAGTAAAAATTGTCTTACATGGGTATAATAATTTAAGAAATATGTTATTTTATAATTTATCAAAGAATGTTTCAAATAAGTAAACTATAATGTTACAGCTGAAGATTATACCATGCGGACTTTATATAAAATTTATAGTAAAAGGGAGGATGGAGTGTGGATACGATGTGTGACTATTATACAACCCTCGGATTACCGGTTAATGCATCTATAGAAGATATACACGAATCTTACAGACAGCTTGCAAAAGAATATCATCCCGATCTTAAAGGAAAAGATCTGGAAGAAACCATGATAGAGATAAACAATGCCTACAGAATATTAAAAGATCCTCAGAGCAGAGATGAATATAATTTCAATGAACTTCTCAAATTGAAAAGGCTCCCTGTTGAACTTGTAGAAAAACTTCCTTCAAAGGTTCCTGCAAGAAAAGGAAGACCTCTTATACAGACAGTAGTAAAGAAGATTACGGGAAAACCGACTCTTTATACAATGACTGCAATAGCCATAAGATTTAAGACTGCTATGATGTATGCTGCATCGCCGAAACCAATGCATCAGGAAATGGCCATAGAAGAATTAAAAAAAGCCCTGGAAATGGAACCAAAACATACGGACAGTCTCTTTAACCTGGGCGTGTTATACTGCAGAAGAGGAGATTTAGCGGCAGCTCTCCATTATTTCAAACGATATATAGTTCTGGAAAAAGATGAAACAGTATCAGGTTTGATAAGTTATCTGGAGGAGAAACTTAAAGAAAATCAGGCATCCCGGTTCAGAACAAAAAGATTGGGAGTTTAATCAAAAATTCTCCAGCAGATCATCTACTGCTGTAATACCGCCGTATTCTTCTATTATAAGATCATCCATTTCGTCTGCTATGACACCTATATGAACAATTGATGTTATAAGTTCTTTTTCATCAAGTGTGGAACCAAGGAGTACATGATCAAGCAGAATATAACCGTCTTCATCTATGGAAAACCTGCCGAGGACATTTTTATTATTCATTCTCAGAAGATTATATAAAAGAGGTTCGTCCAGCCTGGCTCCTTTTACAACGGCGGCCCTGCATATAACGATAGCCTCATCCCTTTCTTTATCTTTCTGAATATAAATATATATAAAGGTAGACCCTCTTCTTGTGACGAACAGAGTGTCACTTACCTTATCATATCCATCTCCTCCGTAAGTTTTTATAAGATAATCTTCAACTTTATATGAAACATCTCTTAATATATCCATAAAATACTCTCCTGTTCTTATCTATCCAGTGATTTATCGATAATAAGCGGTGTTTTGCATCTTCTGCAGAACTGAGAATCAGGAGTATTCAACATGCCGCATCTGAAGCACATCCTGACCTGAGGGGCTTCCTCTTTTTGCTCTTCTTCTTTTTTCTCTTCTTCAGGTGTTTTATAAACAACAAGAGCTGCTCTGCATTTTCTGCAGAACTGGGCATCAAAAGCATTCTCTTCACCGCATCTGAAACATGTTACGAACTGGTCAGATGTTTCTTTTATAGCAATAGCATCATTGATCTTTTCCAGACAATTGGCAGTTCTATCCAGTTCTTCCATAGCTTTTGTCAATCTGTCTTTATTCTTATCCATAAAATAATTCTTGAGTTCTAAAAGAGTCTGTCTCTGTTGTTCCAGTTGTTCTTTCAGGGCAGATATGTCAGTATCAGAAGAAAAGGTTTGAAGTCTTTCTATAAGAGCATCCTGTTTATTATAAAGATTTGTAAATTTTGCATCAAGATCCGTTACAGGTATAATACCAAGCAAAACACCTTTGAGAGTACGTTTTAATTCAGATACTTCAGTATCATCTATATGAACTTCTCCGAGCTCCCCGGCATAGAAATCTTTTAATCCGTCTATAACAGGAAACTTCTCATATGGTGCTATGACTCTTAATCTTTCGCTGAGAAATCTTGTTTTTACCTGCATTATCTGTGAAATATCACAGAACTCTCTGAGTATTTCAAAAAGCATATTTTTATTATTAATATAAACTTCGAATTTCTGAAGAACCTGGTCTCTTTTAAAAATATATCCTCCCAGCAGGGTCAACTCCATTACCAGTTGTTCATCCATAAGATTTAAAGCCCTTACCCTGTCCAGATCGTTTCTCAGTTCCAGGTCAAAGGCTTTCACTTCTTTTATGGGTGTTCTAACGACGTTTCTATCCAGTATCTGACCTTTTATGACACAGACAGACAGATCTATAAAATTAACTATCTGAGTCGGATAGGCTATTACCATAACATGGTTCCCCCTTACGACATATTTTCCTGAAGGTTTTCTACCAGTTCCTGACCGGCTTTCACAAAATTCATTGCTTTTTCTTTAAATTTAATGTCCAGATCAATTAAAGCAAAAACACTATCTATTTCTTCCAGTTCTTTCGGATCTACCCTGTTATCGGCAAAAACCAGGAGACATATCTGATAAAGTAAAAGTGCTTTGCCGGGATTACTTTTTACAAGAGGAATTATATCTTTCAAACTCTGTTTTTCAGACAGTGCTTCTTTCATTTTTAATGTATATTCATTACCTTCTTCATCGAGGCCCATTATAACATTTTCAATGAGACCCATTTCTCCCCGGGAAATTTCGCCGTCTGCCTGTGCCATAGCTATTAAAGCACGTCCTACATTAAATATTTCCTGTTTCATGTCAATGTCCATAGTATAATCTCTCCTTTATAACGTGATGCATGACCCGTAATAAGTAATTGTATTTTACCATATAGACCGAACCGAGTAAATAATATTATCCTTCAATTTTCAGTTTACCTTCACCTATAAGCTGAAAGATTCTCTTTATCTGTTCCTGTTCTTCACATGTAACCTTCCCGTCAGACATAATAACTTCATTCAGTCTATTTTTTTCTTCAGCCGTTATCTTATTATCTGCAATAATGTCATCTACCAGTTTTTTTATATCCATAAACAGGTCTCCTTTTAAAAGTAATTTTTTAACTATCTGTTTTTCGACATAGAAAATGAAAATTCCTATGACTCACGACTCATATATTAAAGTTCTGACACATATTCTGAAACTCTTTATCAAGAGGAAATTTTTTTTTCACAGTCCTGAGGAGTTCTTCTGCTTCCGTATATCTGCCCTGGCCAAAATAGATACTATACCTGGTAAGATAAGGCCTGATATTACCGGGTCTCAATTCTATTGCTTTATCACAGAATATACATGATTTATCCCACTCATTGAGATTATAATAGAGATAGGACATTTTATCATAAATATTATAAAAAGCATGCTTTTCGAAACTGTTTTTATAAAGTTTCTTTCCTGCTCCAAGCTCAAGTGCTTTTATAAAATAATTTATGGCTTCGTCAAAGAGCTTCATTTCCATAGAAGCCCATCCGAGATAAAAATAAAGGCCTGTATCATCATTTTTAAGTGATAAAGCACGAAGCAATATATCTCTTCCCGAAGAAAAATCATAAAGCAATATATGTTCAAAAGCCGATTCTATTAAGAGAAAAAATCTCTCTTCTTTATCATGACAAAAAGAAAGCTTATAAGTTGTATAATCAATGTTCAACCGTTTATATTCCGACAGAAAATCCTCTATATCGCCATAAGTCACCATTCTGGCTTTATATGTGCAGAAATCCGGCACCATATCAATCTCCATATTACCAAAAATTCTGCAGAACAGAGGTCTTACCTGATAAATTCTGCAGCCATAGCCTGTTAAATAAAAAGGACATACAGGAAGGTTACCGTAAAGAAGAAATTTCTCAAATACTGTTATGTCAGGTAATTGCTCATCGAGACAGGTCTTTATAAAATCTTTTTCAAGGGGATAAAGGCCGGGGAAATCCATTTTATTACTACAGCAGGAATAACAGCTATTACAGGAACCCTGGGAAACAATCATGGCGGAGAAATTCTCAAACTTATCTTCAAGAAGATGATAGAACTCTTCCTGTTTATTCATTCAAATCCTCCCTGGTTGACAGAAAATCCTTATATTAAGTACCGCTACAGGTAAATTAGTATCCATTTATTAGTTTCTGCCTGACAGGCTCTTACGAAGAAAAATAATTTGCCTTATTTAATTTGTTTTACAGACAATAAATTAGCCCTTATTTAATTTTTAATTCTATATAAAAAACTAATTTTTCTTCTCCAGAGCCCGCCAGTCAGAAGCTT
>JAKPQU010000259.1 GCA_029555925.1 Bacillota bacterium | reverse complement strand
GTAAATTTATATGAAAATGATGAAGTTTGCACCTTCACTGGATGTTGATTTTCATATTTGGTTGTGACCGCTCCGGTCATGTCTGTTAGTAACCATTTATTAGCTTCTGCCTGACAGGCTCTTCAGTATTCCCGCGTCACGCGTCACGCGTTACGCGTCACGATTAATAAATTGCTCTCAGAGCGTCCTGAAGTTCATCTATAGATTGATATCTGTCCGATTTTTTCAGATTCATGGCTTTCTGTATGATAGATGTAAATTTTCTGGAAATTGTGTGATTATACTTTAAAATATCTACTAGAGAACCTGTGGTAAGGCGATCTATTGCATCCAGTGGATGAGTCTTTGTTGTAAGATAATATAGAGTAGCACCCAGAGAATATATATCTGTGAGATTATCGGTCATGCCGCTGTACTGCTCGGGAGGGGAATAGTGGAGATTTGCCATTTTTATTACAGGTGATGTTTCCCTTTCAGGATTCATGACTTTGCATAATCCGAAACCAAGAAGCCTGATATTCCCTCCGTCATCCAGGAAGATATTATCAGGTTTCAGGTTTCTTAATATTACAGGATTGGGTTTTATACTGTGGAGATATGACAGTACCTCGCATATCTGTATTGCCCATTTTATTATCTGCTTTTCTTTCGGTAATCCCGGAAGTTCTGCAATTAAATCTTCCAGATTTTTACCGTCTATAAAATCCATAACCAGATATCTGTGGCCTGCAGATTCTATATAATTCTGAAATCTTGGCAGATTGGGGTGATTGAATTTTAAAAATAAACCCACTACCGTACGAAACTGGCTTATTAAATCTTTCCTGTGGGTTACAGGCAGAGAATCATCAACAAATAATTCTTTTATTACCACTTCTTCATTTGTTTCTATATCCAGACACTTATATATACCGGTATTGGCGCCACAGTGTAGCTGAACAAGTATTTTATAACGTCCTCCGATTATGTCAGGTAATGAATGAACTTCCGGTACCTGTTCCGGTATATTGTAATGCATTTCGTTTTTCTTCTTTCTGGACACTGATTTCAGCATATCTTTGAGTGATTTTTGTCTGATTGTTTTTTCTTCATGTGACGTAATATACTCATACTCGGGCTTCTCATAGCGTCTGATTTGTTTTTCATATTTCGGTTCATTTACTATGGGAGACGTATTTACATATTCGATCAGTGCCGGAGGAGAATTGTCGCGACTCTCTTCATCTTTTTCGAACTTTTCGAAGAGTTCTTTTTTTCTGATGCAGCCAGAAGAATATTCCTCAATCGATAATTCAGTAAAAGATTCTTCGAAATTTTTTACTGCCCTGTCTATTTTTTTTACATATTCAGATGAATTTTTTTCTGCAGATGAATTTTCATCTCTAAAATCCCTTTTAATATTCTCCAGGATATTTTTTACATACCCCGTCTCTTTAGTAACAGGATTTACAGCCGGTACAGGTTTAAAATCGTGACATGTTTCTTCTTTTTTTACATTAAGCCTTGCCCGGAAATTAATTTTTTTTAACTGGCCTGACGGCCTTCTTCTTGCAGTGTCTTTATTACCTGCTTCATTTGCAGCCAGTTTTTCCAGATCACTTTTCATATCTTTTACGTCCTGATATCTGAGGTCTCTGTCAATCTCCATTGCCTTCATTACAATTCGTTCAAGTTCTGGAGATATATAAGGATTAATTTGACTGCACTGTTTCATCGGTTCATCATCTATTGTACGATTGATACAGTCCATAGGAGACTCTCTGGTTATTAAATAGTACATGGTGGCTCCCAGGGAGTATATGTCAGATCGTGTGTCAGTGCTTTCCCCGTGCTGTTCTATAGGAGAATAATGGGGGGTTATGGTTTTCGCTATGCCAAGTGTTTTACCGGCACTTTCATATATTTTTGATATTCCGAAGTCTATTATTTTCAGAGTTCCGTCCTGTGAAAGTATAATATTTGACGGATTCATATCCCTGAAAATAATTGGATTTGGTTTCATTGTATGAAGATATAGTAAGAAATCGCACAGCTCTATTGCCCATGTTATAATCTGTTTTTCCCTGACGAATTCTCTCAGGTTTTCTATAAAAGCAGTTAATTTTTTACCTTCTATATATTCAAGTATTAAATAACGGTTATCGTCATAATCAAAATAGTCTTCAAATTTCGGCAGACTTTTATGTTTCAGGTTAAATAAAATTTTGACTTCACATTTGAACTGTTCCACTGCCTGGTGACTTAAAAATGGGTCAGAGTATTTAGTAATTTCTTTTACAAAAATATTTTTTTTGTTTTTGCAATCATAGCCCTGGTAAATTCTACTTACAGGGCCAGTGTGGATCAGTTTTATTATTTTATATTTATCGTTTAAAATAATATCAGGTAAAAGATTACCGTCATCATCTCTCTCTATCATTGAACAACTGTTCTCCTGAATTTATATGGTGATTCTAAAAAGAATCGTACGTCGTGAGTCGTGAGCAGACATGGCATTCACATTCACGACTCACGATTCACTTTTTATTACGGGACAATTATAAATAAACCGGGAAGAAAAATCAATGGTGATCTGCGAACTTCTCAGAGACTCCTGAGATCCCTTTCTATTTCCGCAACAGATTGATATCTATCTGCTTTTTTCAGGTTAATTGCCCTGTCTATTATGGCAGAAAATCTATTGGAAATCGACTGGTTATACTGGAAGGCTCCAATCAGACCTGTTGTACCTACGGTACGTTCTATGGAATCTACGGGATGAACCTTTGTTGCAAGATAATATAAAGTAGCACCCAGAGAATATATATCTGTCAGTGTATCTGTGAGGCCGCTGTACTGTTCGGGAGGAGAGTAGTGGAGATTGGCCATTTTTATTATAGAAGATGTATTTCTATCAGGATTGAGTATTTTACACAGTCCGAACCCAAGAAGTTTTATATCTCCTTTACTGTCAAGAAATACATTATCAGGTTTGAGATTTCTCAATATGACAGGATCAGGTTTTATGCCGTGAAGATATCCCAGGATATTACATAATTGTAAGGCCCATCTGATTAATTGACTTTCTCTTGGCAGGTCAGGCTTTTTTGTTATTAATTCCTCTAAATTACTGCCCTCTACAAATTCCATTACTACATATCTGCCTTCTTTAGATTCGATATAATCCAGAAGCTGTGGAAGATTGGGATGATTGAATTTTAAGAATAATCCCACTACAATACGAAATTGTTTTATGATTTCTTTTTTATAAATGGCAGGTAAAGAGTCTTCTAGAAATAATTCCTTTATTACCACTTCTCTCTTTGTTTCTCTGTCAGAGCATTTATATATACGGGTGTTATGACCGCAGTGGAGCAGTGTAAGAATTTTATATCTCTTTGCAATCATGTTGCTCTCTGAAAGAACAGATTTCTCAGGAATTGTTTTAAAGATATCTTTAAAGGCCTGTTCTTTTATTGTTTGTTTATCGCCCGATATATCTACATAAAAGTCTCTGGACTTTTCCCATCTACCGTAAGATTTCTTTTTTTCCTGTTCCGGAGGTTCTATGGCAGGAACATATTCGATTAAAGCCTGATTATGCCTTTTAAAGAGACTTTTTTTGGCAGCAGGACGGAGATTACTCTCATGGGTATTATCATGTTTCCAGTCAACTTCTTCCACTTTTTGAACAGGTGTAATATAACCTGGTAACGCTTCCTGAAAATTATCCCTTCTACGGAACATTTTTTCCGGCGCAGGTCTGGGAGAAGTTACCGGTTTTCTTGTCATAAATAATGATCTCGCCGGTTGCTGCAGATTGTCTTTTACTCTGGTCTTTGCTTCACAGGTAAGGGCTTCCATAAATTTTAAAGGTTTTTTATTTTCTCCTGAAGATTTTTCTGAACTCCCTTTTACCAGCAGAGCTGCCAGGTCATTTTTCATATATTCTACATCCTGATATCTGTCATCCCTCTCAATTTCCATGGCTTTCATTATAATTCTTTCAAGGTCAGAGGAAACAGTTGGATTAATCCGACTGCATGGTTCCATTGGCTCATCTTCAAGGGATCTGTCTATGCAGTCCATAGGGCTTTCCCCTGTTATTAAATAATACATAGTCGCTCCCAGTGAATATATGTCAGACCGTTTATCAGTAGATTCTACATGCTGTTCTATGGGAGAATAATGTGGTGTTATAGTTTTTGCTATACCAAGTGTTTTTTTCTGTTCCTCATGTATTTTGGAAGTCCCGAAGTCTATAAGTTTTAATGTCCCGTCTGATGAAATTATAATACTTTCGGGATTCATATTTCTGAAGATGACAGGGGCAGGTTTCATATTATGAAGATAGAGAAGGACATCACACAATTCTATACCCCAGTCGATTACCTGTTTTTCGAGGAGAAAATCTTTCCGGTCTTCTACAAAGGTGGTTAATTTTTTCCCTTCTATATATTCCAGGACAAGATATCTGCTCTCTCTGTAATCAAAGTAATCTATAAATCCGGGAAGACTCTTATGCTTTAATTTAAACAGGATTTTTGCTTCACATTTAAACTGTTCTATTGCCTGCTGACGTAAGGAAGGATCTGTATACTGGGTTATTTCCTTTATAAATACGTTTTTTTTATACTTACAATCAAATCCGCTGTATATTCTGCTTATTGTACCGGTATGTATCAGTTTAATTATTTTATATCTATCTGACAAAACAGTATCAGGTAAAAGGTTACCTTCTTCATCTCTTTCTCTCACTTGCAGTAGCCTCCATTTATGCTCCCGTGACGCGTGACGGGAGGAAAACATTTATTACATGTTTATGCTTAGCTCGGTAAATCCTTCCGAAAATTTACGGATTTATGAATTCATTATAAATAAAGTCAGGGTAAAAATCAATAATTCTCTAAAGATCTATTTTTTCCATTTCTCCTGTATAGAGTTCGTAAAATATAAAAGTGCTTTTTCCATATCTTCCGCTTATATCCCCGGGATTAATAAGATATGTTTTTTCATTTACTCTGTTTATTTTATGCCTGTGTGTATGGCCGTAAAATACGAGATCATACAGATCTGTTCTTGCCAGAGAGTTTGCAATCTCAGGATAATGGGTAAAGGCTATTTTTTTATTCTCTATATTGATATCTCCTTCACTGCCCATAAGGATTATATTCTGTACCTCCGAGTCTGCTATTTTTTTCATGTAAAGTGTATCTCTGTCAATATTTCCGAATACTCCATAGACCTTACCGGCAAATTCACTGAATTCATATAACATGTCAGGAGAAGTAAAATCCCCGCAATGTATAAGAATTTCACAGTTTTTTTCCCTGATTAAATTTATGGCTTTTCTGAGTTTATTTTTATTATCATGAGAATCACTCATTACAGCTATGAACATATAAAATTCCACCTCATTAAATGATAATTAACGGTAGTATAACATATTTACAGGACAGGCTGAACGTTATAGAAAATAATTTTTTAAATTATTTATAAATATCTTAATTTTTTTTCTTCTTATCCGATATTAACTATTATAAGGAAAATAACTAATGTGATTTATTAATTCGCCGATATATATTATAATAATGTTGAGAGTTTTAGAGTAAGTACAAAAAGTAATGTCCGAAAAAGATTAAATAGCTATTTACCTGTTGCGAGTATGTAGAGAAACTTTAGGACAAAACTTTTTAGAACTACTCTATATTGCTGGAATGGTTATAAGCGTGTATTCTATTATGCGTCACGCGTCACGCGTCACGCGTCACTAAGGTGCCGAAACAGATAAAAGAGTGTCCGAAAAAACAATCTGTCATTCCCAATCGGGGATGACAACAGCTACTAATAATGGTTACCATTTATCTGGAACGGTACCAAGATAAGGTGGGGATTATTTATGAGTGACTATAATACGGAAAAGGTTATCATAAAACCTGAATCTGATATAACGGAAAAAACGGTGAATGAGTTGCGGGATAAGATTTTATTTCAACTGGGCAATAATAATGTAAATATAACGATTGATTTGTCCTCTGTAAATATGATTGATTCCATCGGTCTCGGCGTAATTATTTCCTGTTATAAAGCTCTTCAGGAATTCAATGGCACTCTGAATATTATCTGTGCAAATGATGATATAATGCAGTTGTTTACCCTTTTAAAACTTGATAAATATATTACTATATCTTCGGGAGCTTAGAAGAGGTAGCAAGAAAGGAGTTTGACATATATGTCCGGTTATAATGATTTTCTGGATGATGAACTTATGGAGGCCTATCTGGTTGAGGCCAGAGAACATATTGAGATGGCAGAAGATACGCTCCTGAAGATTGAGAAGCAGGGTAGTAATTTCGATCGTTCTTTAATAAATGAAATATTTCGTGCCGTTCATACAGTCAAGGGAGGCGCCTCTTTTTACGGTCTTGATAATATTAACCATCTTTCTCATGAATTGGAAAGTATTCTGGATTTGATCAGGAATAATAAGTTAAATCCTGCTCCTTCTATTATGGATCTCATACTTCAGTCTATTGATAAACTCAGAGGATTTATAGATGACCATAAAACAAGCAATGATGTTGATATATCCGAATTACTCGCTACTTTGAGACAGATACTGGAAAAGGGCAACTCATGGGCTGAACAGCAGAAACCACAGGAAAAACAGGAAAAACAGGCGAAACCACAGATACCGTCAGATAAAACAGAAAAAAAATCTGAAGATGTAAAGATCACTCAGGGCGATACTCTCAACAAGATTTTAGTTAATACGAGAGGTCGTACAATAGATTTTGAATATGACTATGAGGAATTGAAAGAAAAACATAAGCCCGGTCACTTTATATATTTTGTCTATGTAGATTTAATTAAAGATTGTCAACAAAAGAAAAGAACACCTCTGGATTTAATTCAAAAGGCAGCTTTTGTAGGAGAAATTTTAACGTCTACTTTTCATATGGAAATGATAGCAGAAACGGACGGAGAACCTACAAATATGCCTGTTTATTTACTTTATCAGTCATCTCTTGAAAAAGCACATCTTATCAGAGTACTCGATTTGCCTGAAGATAGCATTATTGAATGGAGCAATGGTACAGATGAAGCGAAACCGGTTGAGGAAGAGACGCCTCCTCCTGCAATGCTTCCTGTAAAATCTGTTTCTGCACCGCCTCAGGAAACAGAGAAAGAACATAAAGAATCTGCTGAGACTATAGTTCCCCATCCTGTATTGAAAGATGAAGGAAAAGAGAAAAAGGCGGAAACAAGTCTCAGAATTGATATTAAACTTCTTGATAAACTCATGTCCCTTGCAGGAGAACTGGTACTGAGCAGAAATCAGCTTATGCAGATGCTGTCCGTAAATGATATTGATAATCTTCATAACATAGGTCAGAGGATAAATTTTATAACTACGGAACTTCAGGAAAACATCATGCGTACGAGAATGCAGCCCATAGGCAATGTGTTTAACAAATTTCCGAGAATAGTCAGGGATCTGGCCAGAAATCTTGGTAAACAGGTAGAGCTTGTTATAAAAGGCGAAGAAGTGGAACTGGATAAAAATATAGTTGAAAATATGAGTGATCCTCTCACACATCTTGTAAGAAATGCCGTTGACCATGGCATAGAAATTCCTTCTAAAAGAAAATCGGTAGGCAAAGAAGTAGAAGGTAAATTAATTCTCTGTGCCTATCATGAAGGAGGCCAGGTAAATATAGATATAATAGATGACGGTGCAGGCATTGATTCGTCCAGGTTAAAAACCAAAGCTATAGATAAAGGCCTCCTGTCAAAGGCCGAGGCAGATATGATGAGTGAAAGAGATGCCCTCAATTTAATATTTCTTCCCGGTCTTTCTACTGCCGCTAAAGTTACCGACCTGTCAGGCAGAGGAGTGGGCATGGATGTAGTGAAAACAAATTTTGAAAAGATCGGCGGTATTATTGATGTACAGTCAGAACCGGGTAAAGGAACAACTATAAATATTAAATTACCTCTGACTCTTGCCATAATACCTTCCCTGCTTGTTAAAACCGGATTGGAACGTTATGCCATTCCACAGATGAATCTTGTAGAACTGGTTAAAATCAAAGGGGGAGAAGTGAAAAGTAAGATAGAAGCCATTCATGGTATTGAAGTATTCAGATTGAGAGGAAGACTTCTCCCTCTTCTCCGTTTAAGCTCTGTTCTTCATGGCGATGAATCTTCTGTTTCATTAAACGGACAGGATGTGAATATTGTAGTTCTTGCAGCAGGCAATACGAGATATGGTCTTATTGTGGACGGACTTCAGGACAGTGAAGAAATCGTTGTAAAGCCCCTGGGAAGACATATGAAAGACTGTAAATGTTATGCAGGAGCTACTATTATGGGAGACGGTCATGTTGCTCTTATTCTGGATGTTCAGGGTATTGCAAATTACAGCGGACTGGTTCAGGAAGAAGAACTGGCTGCTATGGAAGAACAGGATAAAAGATCGGATACAGATATAAAAGATGCACAATCAGTTCTTTTATTTAATAACGGCACAAGGGAACAGTTCGGCATATCCCTCTCACTTGTATCCAGGATTGATAGAATTATGAGTTCCGATATTGAAACTATAGGGGGGAGAAATCTTATTAAATACAGAGGAAAAAGCCTTCCTGTCGTAAAAATTGAAACATATCTTTCTCTGGACACACCGCCGGAACAGACAAACCTCTATATGATTCTCTTTAAAATAAAAGACAGAGATATAGGCTTAATAGCCAGAAATATTGTAGATACCAAGCTTTTAACCTTTGATATAGATACTCATACCTTAAAACAGCCGGGAGTACTTGGTTCTGCCATTATAGACAATGTGACAACACTCTTTCTTGATATTTTTGAAATAGTTGAGATGGCTGAACCTGCGTGGTTTAAAGAAAGAGAAGCTGTTGTTATGGAAGATAATAAAAAACCGTCAATACTTCTTGTAGAAGATTCAAATTTTTTTAGAAGCCATGTTAAAAACTATCTTGTAAGTCAGGGATATGAAGTTGTGGAAGCAATAGACGGGAAAGATGGTTTTGAGAAACTCTGTAATAACAGGGTAGATCTTGTGATAACCGATATTGAAATGCCTGTTATGGATGGATATGTACTTACAAAGAAAATAAAATCAGATGATAGATTTGCTCACTTGAAAGTAATGGCTCTTACTGCCATGACGAGGGAGGAAGATATTAAAAAAGGTCTGGAAGCAGGTATAGATAATTATCAGATAAAACTTGACAGAGAAAATCTTCTGGACGCTGTTATGTCTTTCCTGAGAGGCGATGTTCCTAAAGCTTATATAAATTAAAATTATAGGAATTTTCATTTTTAATGTCCTAAAATAAAGCTTTAGATGAAAATTATGAAGATGCAATTTATCTAAAAATCATGACCGGTTCGGTTACAACGAATTATGAGAATTTGTTCCTCTAGTCACGCGTTACGCGTTACGATTCTCATATAAATTTATTGTGAAAGGAGAATATCATGGCTAATATCAGTTCTGTTAAAGATTACCTGGCTGTACCTGAAGCAAAGGAAATGAATAAAAAGATTGAAGTAAGCAGTTTTTATATAGGAAAATATCTTTTTGGTATAGATATATTACTTGTTCAGGAGATAAATCCTTATATGGAATTAACACCTGTACCTCATGCACCGTTTCATATAAGAGGTGTCATGAACCTGAGAGGTCAGATTGTAACGGTAATAGATATGAGGGAAGTTCTTGGGCTTGAAAAAGTAGACCTTACTTCCGATCACAGAAATATTATTATCGAGTCTGAAGGCGAATGGGTTGGACTGCTCGTAGATAGCATATCAGATGTGGTAGAGATAAATCCTAAATTTCTTGAACCGGCTCCCAGGGTCCGCGGTATGGATGTAAGATTTATAAAAGGAGTATATAAGTTACAGAAAGAACTTTTGATGCTTCTGGATATTTATGAAGTCATGAAAGTATAGCTGCTGTTCCGCTAATACTTTGATTATGAATTAACCTTGAAATATCTAGCTTTTTAAATTGCTAAAACCCGGGAAATTAGGCATTTTTTTTAAATCAAAGTACTAACGGAAGACTATCTAAAAGTTTTATAGAATTATGAAAATACATATTATAGACACAAAAAGAATTTTTGATGCTTCCGGATATTTATGAAATCATGAACGTATAAAAGTTTTATAGAATTATGAAAATACTTATTATAGACTCAAATGTAATATATAGAAAAATGATTTCAGTAGTTCTGTGCAGGGATGGTGATCTGGAAATTGTCGGAACTGCAAGCACCTTAAGTATTGCCTCTAAAAAGATGGATTTATTGAAACCACAGGTAATTATTCTGGATAGTGAATTTATGTCTCCTGAAAATTCTGATTTTCTTAATGATATTTATATGAAATATCCTGACGTAAATACTATTCTGATAGATACTCGGGAGTCTGCAACTGATGAACCGAAATCCCTTATTAAGTCAATACCTTCACTTCATGATGTTATAAAAAGAGAAGACGGAGAAACTTTTAGAGAAGCTCTTTATTCATCTGTTCAGAGATTAAAAATTAAATATACTTCTTCTTCAAAATTAATCAAGCGCCAGTCTGAAACAGTAATTTATAAACCTGATAATACATGGATAAAAAAACCTTCTGTGAACAGAAAAAAAGAAGTGGTGGCAATAGGTATCTCTACCGGCGGGCCAAATGCTCTGTCTGTTATGATGCCGATGATACCGGAAGATATAAATGTTCCTATATTAATTGTCCAGCATATGCCTCCGAAATTTACCAGAACTCTCGGGGAGAGCCTGAATGCAAAATGTAAGATAAGGGTTAAAGAAGCGGAAGACTGTGACATACTTGAACCGGGTCTTGCTCTTATAGCTCCCGGCGGAAAGCATATGATTGTTGAAAAAAAGTCTTCCGATACGGTAGTGAAAATTATTGACGGAGAACCGGTAAATAACTGCAAACCTTCGGCAGATGTTCTTTTTTATTCGGTAGACAGAATTTACGGCGACAGGGCAATTGCCGTAATTATGACAGGCATGGGAAGCGACGGCACAAAAGCTCTCCGTGATATGAGAAAAAGCGGTGCCTATATTATCGCTCAGGATGAAAAAACCTGCGTTGTATTTGGTATGCCGAGAGCACCTGTTGAGGAGGGCCTCGTAGATATTGTATCACCTCTTGAAGATATAGCAGATGAAATAACAAAAGCTCTGAGAAAAAGATGAGAGGGGAAACCTATGAAACTGGCAAGAGGTGAATTTGAGATTATGGCAAAGTTTATAAAAGAAATTTCCGGTATTTCTCTTGAACAGAACAAAACCTATCTCATTGAGAGCCGTCTCTCTGACCTTGCAGAGAGTGAAGGTGTGAAAACCTTCAGCGATTTCTTTTTTAAAGCCAAATTTAATAAAATTTTAAAAGAAAAAATAATAGATGCCATATCTACCAATGAGACCTCTTTTTTTAGAGATAAAACCCCTTTTGAAGCTATGAAATATAAGGTACTTCCTGATTTAATAGATAGTAAAACATCCGTTAAAGGTACTATCCCGTCTATAAAAATCTGGAGTGCTGCCTGTTCAAGCGGGCAGGAACCTTACAGCATAGCCATGATCCTCCTGGATATGTTGCCTGATATACATAGTAAATGGAATATAACTATTTTTTCCACAGATATATCAGATGAAATTCTCAGGAAGGCAAGTGTCGGAAATTTTTCAGATTTCGAACTGGGCCGGGGCCTTCCCGGAACTTTTCGAGATAAATATTTTACAAATAAGAACGGTTTATGGCACATAAAAGACAGAGTAAGGAGTCTGGTTAAATTTCAGAAAATTAATCTTCTTGAACCATTTCGAGGGCTTGGTAAATTTGATATAGTATTTTGTCGGAATGTAGCCATATATTTTGATCTTGATACAAAGAAGAAATTGTTTGATAGAATTGCCGAAGTTTTGAATCCAGGCGGTTATCTTTTTATAGGTTCCACTGAGACCCTCCTGGGAGTTTCCGATAAATTCGTCTCTAGAAATTATTTGAGAGCCATTTTTTATCAGTTAAGATAGTGTTTTTTTGTAGATGAAGACAGTATCAATAGAATTGAGAGAAAGCAGGCAATATTGTAGATACGTTTTGATGAGATTGAAAAAAAATTACTGCTATAGACAGACTTCTGAGCGAGCGTGAAGCAGAATAACCTTTCTTTTGCTTTCTTTTTTTATCAGTAGGATTATTAACATATAGTAGAGAATATAATTATAGATTTTTATCCTAAAGACCGCAGAATACTCCCTCTATAGCTGAAGGCTTAGAGGGAGCGGTGGGAGCGGTCACTTATAATGTAACGGGAAATACAATGGAAGAAAAAAGTAAACATAATAAACTGTCCGAGTGGTTTGCAACAGCAATCTGCGGAAATGATATAGCTTCAAGCTGTCTTTATGTATCTGTAATATGTACCCGTTTCGGCGGATGTTTCTCTCCGATTCTTCTTCTCTTTATTTCCGGAATACTTTATTTATTTAAAAGGATTTATGCAGAGGTAGGAGAAGCACTGCCTCTTAACGGCGGAACCTATAATTGTCTTTTAAACACTACCTCCAAATATAAAGCCAGTATTGCTGCATGTCTTACAATATTATCATATATTGCTACCTGTGTGGTTTCTGCAACAAGCGGTATGTGTTATCTTGCTTCACTTCATGACAGTTATCCTGCTTTCCCTGAGATTAATATTATACTGAGTACCTTTATATTGCTTTTGATTTTTGCTCTGCTGACTATAATCGGTATAGGTGAATCCGCCATAGTGGCTTTAATTATATTTTTCTTTCATATAGTCACTCTGTTTATCTTCTGTATCATAGCAGGATATTATGTAATAATGAATCCGTCCATAATTTTACATAACATAGTAATTCCGAAAACCGGCTTTACCGATGTCTTTATCCCTGTGAGTGATGTGTTTACAAATATAATATTTTACTGGAAAGAATTATTTTTTGCTCTCTTTTTTGGTTTTTCATCGGCTTTACTTGGTATATCGGGATTTGAAAGTTCCGCAAACTTTATAGAAGAACAAAAAAAAGGAGTTTTTGTAAAAACTCTGAGAAATATGTGGATACTGGTAAGTATTTTTAATCCTCTTATTGCATTTCTTGCTCTCGGCACGTGTGAAATGTCTTTTATTGCTAACCCTGAAAATGAAGCCAATCTTCTTGCTGATATTGCAAATAAAACAGGAGGATATTTACTTCATACACTTATAGTGGTAGATGCCGTTATGGTTCTTTCAGGTGCTGTTCTTACTAGTTATGTAGGTGTTACGGGACTCTGTAAGAGAATGGCTCTTGACAGGTGTTTGCCTCAATTTCTTCTGAAAGAAAACAGACGCGGTACAAATCATATTATAATTTTGAGTTTTTTCGTGCTCTGTTCTTCTATCCTGCTTATAACACAGGGAAAGGTAATAACGCTCGCAGGGGTTTATACTATATCGTTCCTGAGTGTTATGGCTATTTTTGCAGTAGGAAATATTCTTCTTAAGATATACAGATCTGGTCTTAAAAGAAACATTATTGCATCCTATCCTGAAGTGATAATGGCTTTTATTGCCGTTGTAGTAGGTATTATAGGAAATATAGTCATAGATGAACAGAATATTATAGTATTTTTGATTTATTTTATCCCCACCATGGTACTGGTAACTATAATGTTCCTCAGGTTAAGCATTTTCAGAGTAATACTTTATATATTGGAGACTATAACAATAAAGATAAATGAATGGACAGGGAATATGAAACATAATCTTCTGAAACAGATAGACACTATAAACAGCCATAGAGTAATATTTTTTACAAGGGGAGAGAATTCTTCAAGTTTAAATACGGCTATCCTCTATGTACTCCATAATGAACCTACCAATAACATAAAAATCATACACCTCTATAAAAAGGAAGAAGACATACCCGAACAGCTATCTCATGATATTAATTTTCTCAATCAGTTATACCCACAGATGGATATAGAATTTGTGAAAATCAAAGGAGAATTTACACCTGAATATATAGAGAAATTATCGGAAGAACTAAAGGTTCCGAAGAACTATATGTTTATTGGATGCCCTCATGAAAGGTTCCCTTATAATATATCGGAATTTGGAGGAGTGAGGTTGATAATTTAAAAGTATAGGGATTTTCATTTTTGAGACCAGGATTATATGATTTATGGGATTACCGGGATGATAAATAGAATTACTGTACTTAAAATTTCTAAAATCCCGAAAATCCCGAGTAAAGCACTTTGTTTAAATAATTTAATTAATCTCAGTAAAAACCTTATATTTCTCTACAAGCTTTATATATAAATATTTTGCTTCTTCGAATTTTTCTTTTTCTATCAAATCCAGGCATACAGAAATATAATTATTCCATATATCTTTATAAATCTCATTTTTGTTCGTCATGGTGTTTAGTGTGTTTACTATAAGAGGTGCTACGGTATAATATTCTCTGATGAGTTTTTCTCCGTCTTTCTGCCCTTTTAACCATGTGTCACGGAATTCTCTCAATCTGTTCAACTCATAACAGTTATCCGTTTTCCCCAGAGAGAGACAGGTGGCAGTTGTAATAAAACATCCGTTCTTTTTATGTCCGTATATAATTTCTCCTTCTATACTGTTATCTTCCAGCAATAGTTTTGACGTTTCAAATTCTGAATATATGTCATTCCCTTTATCAGATGCATCTGATACTGTATTGTTTATGAGTTCCACTCTGGATTTTTTTCCTATATATATCTGATATGTATTTTCCCCTTTTTCTCCGTTCTCTTTTATTTCGCAATCTGAAAGCTTCAACTTTGATGATTCTACGTAAATACCGTTCATTTTGCTGTGTTTTATGGTGCAGTTCTGGATATCTCCACAGGAGTTTATTTCCAGGTATATGCCTTTTACATTGC
>JAKPQU010000206.1 GCA_029555925.1 Bacillota bacterium | reverse complement strand
CTTTCAAGACCCCAGAAAAACTCTACATGACCGAACCCCCTGTAGGCAGTGCCGAAGACTTTATTTGTGTACACTGTAAAAGCATCAAGCCAGGCGTTGGGAATTTCATATGGCCCCCCTCCTGAATAACCTGATGCCCTGGTGACATTCACCGCATAATCCGCATAGGCTCCCGCATCCCAGAACATTTCCATTTTCTGGGCCACAATCTTGCCTGATTTTTTCACACCTGTCTTGATTTTATAGGTCAGACCGCTTCTGCATGGCAGAAGATTAAATTCTTCTTCTCTTGAAGCCTGAAGTTTTACAGGTCTTCCCCCTGCTTCTCTTGAGAGACATGCACAGAGAGGTTCTAAATGAATACCTGCTTTTCCTCCGAAACCGCCGCCCACGTAAGGAACTATGACTCTTACATTGTTATGAGGAAGAGCGAAGGAATAACAGAACAGATTTCTCACGGTAAAAGGCGACTGGGCACTGGTCCAGATAGTAACTTTATCACCTTTTTCCCACTTTGCGACAGACACATGTGTTTCCATGGGAACATGCTGGACAGAAGGATTCGTATATTCTCTTTCAATAATGAAATCGGATTCTTTAAATCCTTTATCAATATCTCCTTTTCTTATTTTCTGGTTATGGACAATATTTGTTCCCGGCTTCGGAGAGAAAACCGCTTCTATATATTTATATTTACCCAGTTCGGGATGTACAAGAGGACTGTCTTCCCGGAGGGCTCTTTTCACATCCAGAACCGGTTCGATTTCTTCATATTCCACTTCTATTAAATCTATGGCTTCCCTTGCAATATCTTCCGTATCTGCCGCAACTGCCGCAACGCCTTCTCCCTGATATCTTACCGTGCCTCTTGCAAGTATATATTTATCTACAATATAAAGACCGACTCTATAGTCAAGATCTTCACCTGTAAGGACTGCTCTTACTCCCGGCAAAGCTTTTGCTTTAGACGTGTCGATTTTTTTTATCTTTGCCGATGCATGGGGACTGGGTTTGACCTTTGCAAATAACATGCCCTGGATAAACATATCGGAAACAAAGAGTGCTTCCCCTGTTAATTTCTCAAAAGAATCTACCCTGTCAGGCCCTTTGCCTATATATTTATATTCCTGTCCTGTCATTTTATTTTACTCCTTTCCCTTCAGCAACTTCCATTATGGCTTCCACAATCTGTTTATAACCGGTACATCTGCAGAAATTACCTTCGATTGCTTCTTTAACATCTTCTTCTGTAGGATGGGGGTTTCTTTCCAGAAGTGCCCGGGCTGACATTATCATACCGGGAGTGCAGAAACCGCACTGAACTGCATGATGATGATGAAATGCTTCCTGAAGTGGAGAAAGTTTTCCATCAGAAGATTCTCCTTCAATGGTTCTTATGACGGAACCGTCACATTCTGCGGCAAGAACAAGACAGGCATTTACGGTTCTTCCGTCAAGGATAACAGTGCATGCACCGCACTCTCCCGCTCCGCATCCTTCTTTTGTCCCCGTAAGAAAAAGGTCCTGTCTCAAGAATTCCAGGAGTGTTCTGTGTTCGGGAACATCTTTTGTATAATCTTTATCATTTACTTTAACTTTTATGGTTTTCATCTGGACGTACCTCCGAGTTCTTCATAAATCCTTTTTACATAAACTTCTACCATATGTTTTCTGTATTCTGAGCTTCCTCTCAGATCATCTATGGGAGATATGGCTTTAATTACATGATCTATTATTTGAGACAGAGGTGCACTGACAGGAATTTCATCTAACAATACAGGCACAGGGGCACATGAGCCTATGGCAATTCTGAATACATCTCTTATCTTCCCCATGGCGACACCGGCAATAGTCAGATCATGTCCTTTTACCCTCTTTGATTTTTTATATAAAGCTTTCATAGAGATATATTCTTCTGGAACTATAATGGATCTTACAAAATCTCCGGTATTAAGAGCAGTTTTTCTCACTCCTTTAAAGAAATTTTTCAATGGTATAGTTTCTTCTCCTGCAATACTCAAAACCTTCAATCTTGCATCAAGTATTAATAAAGCAGGTGCCATATCGGCAGCAGGTGATCCGTAACATATGTTGCCTGTCACAGTGGCTCTGTTTCTTATCTGATATGACGCAAGTTCTTTTGCGGCAACCTGAAGCAGGGGATATTTTTCTTCTACAATTTTACTTTCAATAAGTTCATTACATGTAACGGCAGCACCTATAACAAGGCCGGTACCCGGCATGAATACTATCTCTTTAACACCGGGTATTTTTTTTACATCCACAACACAGTCAGGTCTCTGCAGATCACTTCTTATGTCTACAAAAACATTGGTTCCACCTGCAAGAAGTTTCGCTTTTTCTCCGTAAGTGGCAAGAAGTTTAAGTAATTCTTCTTCAGAGGTGGGAGCAAGGTATTTAAATTGTCTCAACATAACATGTTCCTCCCGATAAAAATTCTGATAATTCAGGATAATTCACTATTTAAGACGATAAATCCTTCTTACTGACCTGAGCATAAACAATTAATATTTTAATATGTTATAAACAAAATTAGATAAGGTTTTCTGGTTTTTCACTTTTCACTATTCACTACTCACTTTAGTAATTGCAGGTAAAATTATCCTGACATTGTCACATTACTGACCTGAGCATAAGCATTTAATAAATGTCTTCCTCCCGTCACACATTACGCGTTACGCGTCACGAGAGCATATATGTATTATTTATGCTTATCTCAGTAATTAAGTTCTTATTACCGCTACAGGTAAATTAGTAACCATTTATCAATTTCTGCCTGACAGGCTCTTACGAAGAAAAATAATTTGCCTTATTTAATTTGTTTTACAGACAATAAATTAACCACTGGTTAATTTCTAATACTATAGAAAAAACTAATTTTTCTTCTCCAGAGCCCGCCAGGCAGAAGCTTTTTACGGATACCCTTTTACCTGTTACGGTACTGAGTGCAGGAAAATTATGCCTCCATTCGTATCTATACTTTCGCACTTTTTTATAAAACCTTTGATTTTATTGACTTCAGTTAAAACATAAAACTTAATAAATTCAAAGCTTTTTCTGAAATCTGCGAAAGTATAGTCAACCTGTATTTTATATTATCGGCAATAGAAAACTTTAATTTAATAAATTCAAGTAAGAAATTGTAAAGACTTACAATTTTCAGTTGATAACTGATAGCCAGCTGTTGACCACTTACGATATTTTAAAAGATCATTTCAGTCATTTTTTATTTCTTCTTTTATCGGTATCTTCTTCAATACGTTAAGACCTCCGATAAGTCCGATGAAGCCGAAACAAAAAAAACCGAGAGGAATAATAGCAAAAAAGAAATTACTTCCCTGTAATTTTCTGTCAAGAACTGCTTCCTCCGGGCTAGAAGGTTTCACATAACATACGGTTTGTTTACCTGTCCCATAGGCTTTGACAACATCATATGCATAGGAAAAATCTCTGGCACCGTCAATAAAAGTAACCCTGTTTGACCTGTGTGTACGGCCGTTAATTTTATAGGTATATACAATCTGGGGATAGTAATATGTTGATGTTGACGATTTCCCTCTGACCGTGGTCTCTTTTACCTCGCTGGATATGATAGTACATGGAGTTTCCTTCCAGTTTTTTGCATCAATAATATACATTACAGGTTTCATAATAATAAAATATGCTGAAATAAAACTGATCAATAATAAGAAACCAAAAATACCTGTCACAAATAACCTGGCAGATTTATAATCCTTCATACTTATTTTTGGTATTTCCTGTTCCATATATCACCTCCTGATATAACTAATAATTGCATGTTATAGTGCACCAGGGAAAAAATCTTACGTTTTAAAGGTTCCGGGGTATGGGTGCCGGGTTAAGAATATTAAAAACCTAAAACCCATAACCCATAACCCAACACCTGATTTTATAAAAAAAATGTAAAAATTCAACCTGGTGGACTATAGTTAATAAAAAAATTCACTGAATAATACAAAAAATCCTTTAAGATATTATATATAAAGGATTTTTTTTTTTATAGAGAATGTAACATATTTATGAAGTAATCATATGATTTGATAAGAAAAGGAGCAATGATTATGCCAGCAAAAGTTCTTTTATTAATTGTTTTCATTATATTATTTTCCTACGGCATACCTGCCATGTCAGGGGAAAATACAGCAGGTTCTCTTGTTATTGTAGGAGGAAGGCTTGAACCTGACAACAGTGACATATACAATAAATTTATAGAACTTTCTATGAAATACAAAAATAAAAACAAAGAGGAAGTTAAAATAGGCATTATTCCAGCCGGAAGCGGGGAACCTGTTTCCAGTGCGGAAATTTTCAAGAAAAACCTCATGTCTTACGGTGTTTTGAAAAAAAACATAGAAATAATTCCTCTTGCAGTAAAAGATGATCCTGCCACAGAATTTGACGAATCAAGCTGGAAAGATAACGGAACCAGTAAAGAAATAGCAGTAAAAATAGAAGATTATGACGGCCTCTGGTTTACGGGAGGAGATCAGGCTAGATATATAGAGGTTTTACTCGATACAGAAAAAAAGAAAACCCCTGTTCTTAAAGCCATATGGGATATATACAACAGAGGAGCGGTTCTGGGAGGAACAAGTGCAGGAGCGGCAATAATGAGTTCTCCCATGATAGGAGGAGGAACCAGTCTTGATGCACTGAACGATTATTTTGCTCCTGTGGAGGAAGAGAAGGGGAAACTGATTTTAAGTGAAGGTCTCGGATTTTTTAGATACGGCATGGTAGATCAGCATTTCAGCCAGAGAGGAAGATTGGGAAGGCTTGTTATTGCGGCAATGAAGACAAATAATAGATTTGCCTTCGGTATAGATGAAAATACTGCCATGGTGGTAGATAACAGGAATAACACCATAGAGGTCACAGGAGAAGGGGGCCTTACAATAGTAAATCTTACAAATATAATGCTTCCCGGATGTGGTGAACAAATAGGAAAATTACTCTGTCTTCCTCATGGAGGAGCTATGCCCAATGAAAAATTAAAAGTAACTGCAATAGATAATATAATTATAAGCTATATAGAAAAAGGTGATGTGTATAATCCTCTCTCAGATAAATTTGACATAAAGCAGACAGATGATTTAGATGAAGAAGAATATGAAAATAATAAAATCTACATAAGTACATCCATTTTTGATGAGATAAAAGATGCGGTTACCGTGTATCTTTATAAAAAAGAAACAACAAAGGGCCTTGCTTTTGAGATGACGGGAGAAGAGGAAGGGGCCGGATTTTTACTGACCTTCGGAAAAGCAAAAGATACGAAAATCTACTGCTGTGACGAAGGCTGTTCTGCAATTAATGTCCACATGAATATAGAACCGGTTAAAATTGAAATTAAAAAAAACATATAAGATCTTTACAAATATATGTTTATATGTGAAAATAATTGTATGAATAACTTATTTAACAATAATCTCAACGGAAATAATATAGACTCCGGCACGGCATTGCCTGATGCAACTTCAAAAGTAAAACCGGAGCAAACCGGATCAGGTGACCTGCAGAATGGTGTCAATGCAAACCGAACTGATAGCGATTACAGCCTGTTTACAGACACACCGGATACGGAAGCAAATACTGCTTGGGACATATGGGGAAATAGTCAATCTGAAGCATTTGCAGATAGCACAGAGGGAATGTTTGATTCTGCCTTTTCAGACGAAGTGACCACACAGATTGCCCCGTCAGAAGATGAACAGAGCAGCGAAACATCGGATGGATCAGATAAAGAACCGGCAGGAAGCCGGGTTTCCCAATCAGAATGGGAGCAAAGCACAGGAATGCCGGACGGAAAAACTAAAAAACTTACGGGAACATGGGAACTTCCGTCAGAGGATAAGCAGATTGCCGGGATTGGGGACGAGAAACCTAAAGAACCGATAGAAACCATGGGTGTTGCGTCAGAGGATGAGCAAAACACAGGAATACTGGACGGAAAAACTAAAAAATTGGCAGGAACGTGGGAACTTCCGTCAGATGGTGAGCAAAACACAGGAATTACGGACAGAAAGTTCAAAGAAATGATGGAAATCCGGGCTTCTCAGTCAGGTATCAGGCAAAGCACAGGAATTACGGACAGAAGAACCAACGAACTGACGGGAACCTGGTTACCGCCGTCAGGTGGTAAGCAAAGCCCAGGAATTCCGGTCAGAAAAGCTCAAGAACTGATGGGGGCATGGAGCTTTCTTACAGGTATGAAGCAAAGCACCGGAATACCTGACAGAAAAACTAAAGAACTGACGGGAACCTGTCTCCCTCCGCCAGTTACCGGGCAAAATATTGGAATACCTGATAGAAAAACTAAAGAACTGATAGAAAGCTGGAGTTCTCAGTCAGTTAGCGGGCAAAGCAATGAAACATCAGACGGAATACAGCCGGGCATAATAGAAGATACTCCTTCACAGCCAGTTGAACATATATCCGCAGACACGGCACAGACAGCCATAACAGAAGGGACTCCTTTACAGCCAGTTGAACATATATCTTCAGATACATTACAGACAGCCATAACAGAAGAGGCCCCCCTGCAGCCAGTTGAACATATATCTGCAGACACGGCACAGACAGCCATAACAGAAGGGACTCCTTTACAGCCAGTTGAACATATATCTTCAGACATAACGCCGGTAATAACGGAAGATACTACCCTGCAGTCAGTTGAAAATTTCGGTTTACAGACAGACACAGGCACCCTTATTTCTCCGGAAGGATTGGAAATTAACAGGGAAGCGGGTAAGATAATTATGTCTGCATGGAAGGAAATTATGACAGGTAATTTCAGCGGTTCAGAGATGCAGAAACTTTACGACTGGTATATGGAAGGAGATAAGAATTCCAAGGAGCCAATGAGGATTATGGCGAAAAACATACTTCATATATCAGGTATGATTATTTCTCAGCCAGCATCTGCAGAGGTAAGACTTCCAAACATGTCCGGGTTTATGCATATGAAACAGATCTAATTACCGCTACAGGTAAATTTATATGAGAATAATAGAAGCTTATGCTTCACTGTTTTCTAATTCTCATATTTGGTTGTGACCCCTCCGGTCATGCCTGTTAGTAACCATTTATCAGCTTCTGCCTGACAGGCTCTTACGAAGAAAAATAATTTGCCTTATTTAATTTGTTTTACAGACAATAAATTAGCCCTTATTTAATTTTTAATCCTATATAAAAAACTAATTTTTCTTCTCCAGA
>JAKPQU010000205.1 GCA_029555925.1 Bacillota bacterium | reverse complement strand
CATATGAGTCCTGAATTTAACTCCATAGTTATATTCACGCCCTGTCTTATCAGGTTATAGTGTATTTCATAACTTATTAGAATTTAAGTCGTCGTGACGCGTAACGCGTGACGCGTGACGGGTTTAATCCCTGCGCATCACGCATTACGCTTTACGCATTACGAGGTCATTATGTATGGATAGTTATGAAACTAACTATAAATCAGGCCAGGGAAGCAAGAGATAAAAGAATTATGATAAAGATAATATTTTTCTTGTTTTCACCTTATAATTATTTATCGGCAGGTAAAAAAAGCAATCCCTGTTCCGTTATAACCTTTGGAGTTCTTCCGAGATGTTCATAGGCGCCATTACTTGCTCTTCTTCCGGAAGGGGTTCTCAGGAGAAATCCGATTTTAAGCAAAAACGGTTCGACAGTATCTTCCAGAGTATCCTTTTCTTCATTCAATGTGGCCGCTATTGCCTCAATACCAACAGGGCCGCCGTTATATACATCTATTATCACTTCAAGAAAGGATCTGTCCAGCATATCGAGTCCCATCTTATCAACACCCTGCAATCTCAGAGACTCGTCTGCTATGTCTTTCGTGATTTTACCTCCACCTTTTACCTGTGCATAATCTCTTACACGATGAAGAAGACGATTGGCAATTCTCGGTGTTCCTCTGGAACGCCTGGCAATCTCCCCTGCTCCTCCGTCATCTATGTGAACATTTAATATTCTTGAAGCACGAAAAACTATTTTTTCCAGTTCTTCCACAGTATAAAAATCAAGATGATGAAGTATACCGAATCTGTCTCTCAGGGGTGCAGTAATAAGCCCTTTTCTCGTAGTAGCCCCTACAAGAGTAAATTTCTTCAAATCCAGTTTTATTGTTTTTGCATAGGGGCCTTTATCGATAACGAAATCAATCTGAAAATCCTCCATTGCAGGATAGAGGAATTCTTCTACTACCCTGTTCAGTCTGTGTATTTCATCGATAAACAGTATATCTCCCTGATTAAGATTGGTGAGTATTCCGACAAGATCATGGGCTTTCTCAAGAGCAGGCCCTGAAGAGGATATAATTTTACCGCCCATTTCACTGGCTATAATCTTCGCGAGAGTAGTTTTTCCGAGTCCCGGAGGGCCGTAAAAAAGAACATGATCAAGCGGTTCCTGCCTCATAAGAGCAGCTTTTATGGAAATCCTGAGATTTTCCACAACCCTTTCCTGCCCTATATATTCACCTATAGTGCCGGGCCTTATTGAGTCATTATCTTTATCTTCTTCAATTTGCTGTGCCGTTACTATTCTTTCTCTCATGGACGTGATGCGTGATGCGTGATGCGTGATGTGTGATTGGTGATACTGCTTCGCTATAATCGTGACGCGTAACGCGTAACGCGTGACGGGTAGTTCACCCTTCACTCTTCACCCTTCACCATCCACTATTAAATTCCTTCCTTCCAGATCAAATTAATAAGCTCTTCTGACGTCTTTACATCAGGCTTATGCAAAAGAGCTTTTTCAATTTTCTTCAAAGCATCTGTTTTATTATATTGAAGTTGAAGCAATACTTCAAGGGCTTCATCCTTTATATCAACGGGAATAAATACAGGTTTTCTGCCAGGTTCAGAAACTTCGCCTTCTTCCAGAACAATAAACCTGGATAATTTGCCCTGAAGTTTTGCAATTATTTCTTTAACCTTTCTGGGGCCTATGCCCGGCATAGTCTTAAGAAACGTTTCATCGGCACAATCTATTGCTCTGGCAATTCGAGAAAAAGGATAAATCAGTGACTTAACGGCAGTTTTGGGGCCAATACTTGTAATGGATATGAAATGTTCGAAAAATTCTCTTTCCATTTCACTGTTAAAACCTATCATTACAGGTGTGCCTCTCGAGGGGGTAAGTTGAATATAAAAATATATTACAAGGGTAATATCTTCGTCTTTCGGTTTATTTTCCAGTGTTTTTAATATAGATGTCGGAACAAGCACCTCAAAGCCCAGGCCGTTCACATCAACAATCACACTGTTTTCACCGAATTCTAAAATCTTCCCTCTGATTCTGGTTAACATAGATTTCTCCTGAAGTCATTATTTACTGACCTGACCATAAGCATGCAATAAAAGTTTTCCTCCCGTCACGAGTTACGCGTCACGAGAGCATATATGTATTATTTATGCTCAACCCAGTAAAACGCATTACGCATTAAGATTTAAAAATTTCTTTTTTCCTCATATTAACATGGGTAAGAGCAATAGCCAGGGCATCTGTAACATCATATGGTTCCGGCAATACCTGAAGGCCGAGTTCTCTGGACATCATAAACTGAACCTGTTCCTTCGTTGCTCTTCCGCGTCCTGTTATAGATTGTTTAATCTCAGTAGCACCGTAACTTGCTACAGGAATATCACGAATAGCAGCAGCCAGATATATGACCCCTCTGGCATGTCCCATCATAATGGCTGTCTTTGGATGTTTATAATGGGAATAAAGTTTTTCTACGGCGACTGCATCGGGACTGAATTCATCAAGAACACCTGATATGCCGTTAAAGAGTATTTTCAACCTTACAGACAATTCATCACACGATCTGGTCTTGACGACTCCGCCTTCGATTAATGTAATCTTCTGTCCATGTTCCTGAAGCAGACCGTAGCCTGTAGTAATAAGACCCGGGTCTACCCCCATAACTATCATTAACCAAGTTTCTCCATTATTTCATCCGATATGTCAAAATTAGAATACACTTCCTGAACATCATCGTAATCTTCAAGAAGATCTATCAATTTTAAGACCTTTTTTGCACCGTCTTCGTCGAGTGAAACTGTCGTTTTAGGCAGCATAGAAATCTTGCTGTCTTCCGGTATAAAACCGCTTTTTTCCAGAGTTTCCCGGAGAGACTGAAAATCCTGGGGTGCACATGTAACCTCTATGTTTCCGTCTTCACTGTTTACGTCATCCGCACCTGCATCGGTAGCTACCATAAATATATCGTCTTCTTTTACCTTCTCTGAGCTGAAAGTAAATATGCCTTTTTTATCAAACATCCAGAGAACACATCCGCTTTCTCCGAGACTTCCGCCATTTCTGGACAGTATATTCCTTACGTCTGCTGCGGTGCGGTTCCTGTTATCTGTAACTACACTTATCAATAAAGCCACTCCGGCAGGGCCATAGCCTTCGTATAAAATCTCTTCAAAGGCATTTCCGTCTTTTGCATCTCCTGTACCTTTCTGTATGGCTCTCTTGATATTTTCCTGAGGCATATTAACACTTCTGGCTTTTTCTATAACGACACGAAGACGAAAGTTACCTGCAGGATCCCCTCCTCCTTCTCTGGCAGCTATTATGATTTCCCTTGCTACCTTCGTAAACATCTTACCTTTCTGCGCATCCACTTTGGATTTACGAAGTTTGATATTATGCCATTTAGAATGGCCTGACATAATTGTTCCTCCTTCATAAACAAACTAAAAACAGGAGGGTAAATTCCCTCCTGTTCGGGTTAAGATAAAATTATCTCTTACTGAACTGGAATCTCTTCCTTGCCCTTTTTCTCCCGTATTTTTTACGTTCTTTTTCACGGGCATCTCTTGTCAGGAATCCACCTTTTTTCAATACGCTTCTGGTGGTAATATCAAAGGCAAGTAAAGCCCTTGCAATTCCATGACGGACTGCGCCTGCCTGACCGGATTTGCCTCCGCCTTTGACAGTAGCAACTACGTCAAACTGACCGAACCCCTTTGCTGCTTCTACAGGTTGAAGCAATATCTTTTCCAGAACACTTCTATTTAAATAATCTGCCATAGGCATGTCATTTATAGTAACCTTACCTTCACCGGGACTGATCCAGACTCTTGCTACAGAAGTCTTTCTCCTCCCTGTGCCATAAAACCATTTACTCAAGTTAGACAATACATTTCCCTCCCCGCTAACAAAACTGATTAAATATTAAAAATCAACAGGTTCAGGCATCTGAGCCTCATGTGGATGAGAAGAACCTTTATATATTTTAAGTTTTTTCATTCTTGGTTTTCTTAATTTATTTTTAGGCAACATACCATTCACGGCAAATTCTATAACCCGTTCCGGATACTTCGCCAGTAAATCTCCACAGGTAACTTCCTTTAATCCTCCCGGGTAACCGGAATGACGATAATATATCTTATCTTCAAGTTTTTTACCTGTTACTCTTATCTTTTCCGCATTAACAACTATAACTCTGTCTCCCACATCTACATTGGGACAGTAAGTCGGTTTAGTCTTACCCATCAGTATTCGAGCAATACCGGTAGATAATCTGCCAAGAGTCTTACCGCTGGCATCTACAATCCACCACTTCTTTTCAACTTCTTGAGGATTCATAAAACTGGTCTTCATATAATCCCTCCTTCCTGAGCCAGAAAAAAATTTTAAAAATTTAATGTCTAATTGTAGTATAAAAACTCCCTTCTGTCAAGAATGATAATGGAAAGAATTTAAAAATTATTATAAAATTCACTTTGCATCAAAGAATTTCCCTGCTATAATAGTCGTGATGCGTAACGCATAATGCGCGACGGGTTTACACACCTATACTTCACCTGTTACGCATTATGATGTCATTTATTTATAAATAATAATATCCGATTCAGTAATTCAAGAAAAACTAAATGCTGAACGCTTCTATAAAGCAGGGTGTTTTTATAATGTCAGAAGATAATAAACCTAAAGATAAAAACGTGGTAAATTACCTTTTTCAGGGAGACTGGGTAGAAAAAGACGGCATAAAATGGGCTTTTTTTGCAGATGAATTAAAAACTGCCAGATACAGCACGGAGGAACTGCAAAAGGAAATAGACGAGAGAGAGAGAGAAATAAAAAAAGAACATGAGAAAACAGAAAAACCTCCTCTGGAACCGTCGGAAAAGATATCTATAACCGATATAGGTAAACAATATGCAGATAACAGATATGGTAAAGTACCGTCATCCGCTCTCATTCCTCCCGGAGTTCTCAAACCGGATACAATATTATCGGGAAGATATAAAATAATAGAAAACCACAAATCACTGGAAAAAAGCGATTTTTATCAGGCAAGTGATTTCTATTATGCAATGGATACAAGGCTGGAAACGCTCTGTATTGTAAAGGAATTAAGGGGAGATATTACTGCAGACAGAGATTATTATAGAAAAAGGTTTAAAGAAGAAGCGAAAATTCTGGCAGATCTGAGTCATCCGAATTTACCAAAAATAATCGACTATTTTATAGAAAATGAAAGGTATTTTATGGTCATAGATTACATAAAAGGCCTGCAACTGGATGAACTGATAAATAATAAGGAAGTAAAGCTCACGGAAGAACAGGTTCTTCTGTGGGGTATAGATATATGTGATGTTCTGGAATACCTTCACAGACAAAAACCTCCTATAATACACAGGGATATAAGGCCTGCCAATCTATTTATAAGAGAAAGCGACTGGACTGTAATACTCTTCAATTTCAATGTAGCCAGAAGACAGGAAACCAAATGCACCACCGGCATAGGGCTTATGGGATATGCCTCGCCGGAACAGATTGCAGGGAGGCCCGAACCGAGAAGTGATATTTATTCACTGGGGGCGACGCTCCATCATATACTTACAGGCGAAACGACAAAGGTGCCGTTTCAGTTCAAGCCGGTAAGAGAAATTAATCCTTCCATATCAGAATATACGGAACTTGTCATTAAACAGGCTCTGGGGTTCAAGCCGGACGAAAGATTTGATAATGCCGAAGAAATGAAAGAAGCCCTTCTGGATGCCTATGAAACACTGCCGCAGAAGGCAGCAAAAGAGGATGACGGCACATGGACATGGGATCCACTGATAGAACTGGCGGAAATGTTAAAAAAAGACGGTTACAAAAAAATAAAAGCCATAAAAGAAATATCTGCCCTGAAAGATCCGAGAGCCCTTAAATATCTTATTCCCCTTCTTGAAGATGAAAGTATTGTCATAAAAGTCAATACTATCCACGCCCTGGAAACGCTCGGCGACAGAGAGGCCATTCCCAGTCTGGAGAAACTGAGAGAAGATAAGAGTAAAGAAATAAGAGAAAAAGCCATAAAAGCTATAGATTCCATCATGAATATTTACTGTGGTGACCATAAATAATACATATTTGCTTTCGTGACGCGTAATGCGTGACGGCAGGAAAACTTTTATTACCTGCTTATGCTCAGGTCAGTATTTATGGCAACCTCCGTAATCCGTTATCCAGGGGGCCATCCAAAAGTTCTGCCTCCCAAAACATGAAAATGGATATGAAAAACCGATTGTCCTGCTTCAGCAAGGCAGTTATTCACTATACGTACCCCCCTGCCTGCAAGACCCAGAGATATTATGAATTCAGGTATTTTCACCATCAAATGTCCCATAACGGCACGGTCATCTTCTTCAAGTTCTGCGATAGATGCTATATGCTTTCTGGGAATTACCAGGACATGAACCGGAGCCTGAGGATTTATATCATAAAAAGCCATGATTTTATCATCTTCATAGATTATTTCCGACGATATTTCCCTGTTGACAATTTTACAAAACATACATTTCACGTCGATTACTCCTTTAAACAAAACTTTTCGTAACAATAAATAACAATTTTTTATTAAATATCAATAAAAATCGATTTTATATAACATATATTCAACAAAATAAGCTATTATATTTTAATTATATATAAATATTAGTAACGTTAAATAACTAGATAAAACATTATCCGAATCTACCGTAATTTAGCCTGCCCCGAGTCAGGACTTATCATTAACGATGACTCATCCACAGCTTCAAAGTCAGAACCGTGTACATTATGCAGTTCATGAAGCATATCATTGTTCCATCTTTCATCAGGCGCTCCTGATATATACCACGATGAGCCGTTGTCAGCCAGAATCATACCATACTTCTTGAGAGCTATCAATACAATCCTTGCCTGTACGGAAAATCCCGAAATATCAAAGGTAGATTTCAGTCTGAAACGCTGTCCCATAGGCGGATACTGAAGGGACGTAAGATCTGAAGCATAATGCCTGGCAGGCCATAGATAGGCTTTTCTTGTCTGAGGAGCAGTAAAACGGATAGCATGGCGAATTTCTCCGCCCTCTATTTCCTCATAACGAACCAGACCGGGCAAGATAGGCAGGCCTGCCGCATCGGCAGATGTCCATCTGTCAGGCCTCAGAGTATTTGATTTTAAATCAAATATAGCACCTGACCCTGCATGCCATGAACCGTCAGGCTGCTTCACCGCACAATATAATTCATATAAAATACAATTATCCTTATCTACGATCAATACATGTCTGTCACCGGTTGCCTCCGGTCCACCTTCTATAAGAGGATTTGATGGAACTGGATAAGGGCCTACATCACTTTCTTCGGCATAATCAAAAGATACATTCACCTTCGGCTGAGTTCCCGGCACAATATTATATGGTATACCGATGGGGCCTCCATTCCATGTACCGGAACCGAAATCGGCATGGACATACCTGGTAGATCCGATAGTATTGACATAGGCAGCAGAATTGATATCTACAGGCAGATTGTCTGCAGGCACATTCCACACGTTGTCAGAAGGGAAAATGGCACATCCCTGAATATTAATCGGAGTCGCAGAAGTAGGTACAGGATTTACAGAAGGAACGGGAGTAGCAGTGGGAGTTGCCCCGGGTACGGCAGTTTCTTCTGAAGCAGGTGTCGAAGTTCCTTCAGGCTTCGACGTCTCGACAGGAGTCGACGCTGGCACAGAAGTCGAAGCGGGCACAGGTATAGAAGTTCCTGTCGGAGTCGCCAGAGGCGTAACAACTGCTACAGGTACAGCAGTCGGAGAAGAAACAGATTCCGGTATCTGACCGTTCTGAACAAATCCTGCAGAACTCCCACCTCCGCAACCTGTCAGAGACATAAGAACCAACATAACTATAAGAAATAAAAAGTACGTACGATAATTTGTTTTCATTAACCCCACTCCTTAATTTATGATTATAGTTAGTTTCATAACTATCCATAAATAATGACCTCGTAATGTGTAAAGCGTAATGCGTGATGCGCAGGGATTAAACCCGTCACGCCTCACGCGTTACGTGTCACGACGACTTAAATTCTAATAAGTTATGAAATACACTATATTATAAAGTAACTATACATATTATACCCATATTTTGTTAATAAATTGTTAATAATATTAATAAATTGTTAACAAAATAAAGATAAAAAAAATCCCGACCCATTACCGGGAACCTGAAAAACTATTCCTAAAGATTATTTCTTCTTTCATCAAGTATTTTGCCTGTTTTTGTATCAAATATATAATAACCGTAAGAACCATTGGGATTAAAACTCTGAGAATTGCCCTGGACAGACCAGATTGATATTTGATAACGTCCTATATCAGTTCCTGACTCATTTGCCTGAACAACAGGAATCTGAATAAATGATTTCATAAGATTTAATGTAAGAAGTAAAGCAATAATAATCAGTAAAAATCTATTATATCTATCATTATTCATAACAACCCTCCTTCCATAAAATTTCTTAAAATTATCAAAAATACTTATGACTGAAGGCTTTATCTATCTTATTAAAAATTAAATATAAAATCAAGAAGGATTCTATTTTTCTTTAAAGAAATCTAAAGAAGTGTTTTTTATAGAAGAATAAAATAAAATTCGGCAACATATGTATATATCGGAGGTGATACAGTATTTGTCGAAAACAAAAATAAGTAAATCAAAAGCAATCAAAATAATCAGAGCCATCAGACGGGAAGAAGCGTATATTACAGACGGAGAGCCTCATTATGTAGGAAGAAGAGATCTGCTTGAAAAAGTAGATAAAGAACTGGATGAAATAGAAAAAGGCGAATCCATGTTCAGAATGGTAAAAGGAGATCATGGCTACGGTAAAACTCATTTTATGAGTATACTCAGAGAAAGAGCTTTCAATAAAGACTTTGTCGTAACTTCTATTAATCTGTCTCATAATGAGGCAACACTGAATAAGATAGAGAAAATATACAAGAAATTTATAAAAAATTTGAGACTCAACAAATTCCGCAAAGGTTCCGCCCTGGATCATCTTCTCCATAAATGGGCAAAAGAAGCAGACTCTAAAAATTATTCTTATTGCTGTCATGGGATGAGGCCTTTTACATGTGGCTATCCTACATGCAGGGTTCCCAAAGAATTTCATCTGTTAAAAAATGATATTCAATGTGCCCTCAGGGTCTGCAGGGATGAATGGAAATACGGTAACGGAGAGATAACTCCAAATCTTGACCTTGTAATAAAATGGTTTGCCGGAGCAAAAGTTCTTCTCCGTGAAATCAGAACAGTAGGTATAGGAACAAGAGTGGAAAGAAACAATGCCATTGAGTATATGGGAGAAGTCTGTAAGATGATTAATCACCTGGGATATAAAGGGATTATAATACTTATAGATGAAGATGAAAGAAATTCCACTGTAGCAGAGGATAAAACAATGGAATCCTTTAGAAATCTGTCATATATAAGAAACAGACTCATCAGATTCCCTCATATATATATCCTCTATTCGGCCTCTCCTGATTTTTATAAATTATTGAAACCTGAAGGGAATATAACAGAAGAAGAAGGGTTTTCCAATATTGCTCAACTTATTGATATTCCTATAGAATTTATGGATAAAAATGCTTCAATGAAAGAACTTGATTCCATGACATTTGATCTTGGTAATTTTTCAACTATTGAAGCAGAAGAAATAGCCGATAATATTATAGATATATATCAGGTAGGCCATGACTGGATAGCTCCCGAAGAAGTTTATTCCAATATATTCAGGGAGTTTATACCTGAAGCAGTGAAAGATCAGATTCCTGCAGGTAAAATATGCAGCACTGTAGTAGCAATGCTTGACAAAGCGAAACAGGGAAGTAATAAAACATTACATGATATAGACAATCTGGAGCTTAAATGGATAAACGAAGAAGATGAGCTTGATTGATAATCTTCTTCTATCTATATTGAGCATTACAGGTTCTTCCAGCAGATGGCAGATTATTTGAACAAAAACCCGGCAATTGCCGGGTTTTTGTTTCCGCTCACTATTCACTGAACCTATCTGTGGCAGTGACAGGAAAATTCAGGTGCTTCTTTTATGCATGTAAGGAGAATCTTTAGTGATTTCAGGAAAAATTTTAAACCCTGAAGCCTGAGTTCGGGTGGATTGAGCCCCACATATTGCCATCCCGGTGTATCCAGATCATCCGGTTTTACGGCGAGTTCCTGCCAGTTATGAAATAATTTTCCCCAGTCGCTTTTCAGTATATTATGAATAATATGCTGATGTGTTGGATACCAGAAGGTATCATGATAAAGAACACTGGCCATATAAGACCATGGAGCAAGAACAGTCTTTAAAGTCCATTCTACAGGGCCTTTAAGAGGGCCCCAGTAGATAAGATGCTGCATCCTGCTCGCAAAGGTCATTTTTTTAAAGGGCCCCGTAAAATTCCAGCTTTTATTTACTGCATCTTCGTCTCCTACGATCTGTATATCGGCTGGATTACCGCAACCAAGTCCTTTTTCATGGGCAAGTCGAATAAACCTGATATCACACATCGGATCAAACCCCATGAGTTTTGCTGCGACTGCATCGATTGCTACCTGATCAGATGAAGCAAGTATTACATTTTTTACATATGGAGTCATACATCTCGGCCCGGGGCCGTCGCCTGCAAAGGTTCCGTCCATGACTGCAAATATGCCGCTGTGAATCTTTTTCTGTATCATAAGCAGATCAACCAGGGTTTCATGAATTACAGGATGAGTCCAGTGGCGTTTTTCATTCAATAACCCTCCGAAAGCATTCTTCATAGCTCCTGTTGTTGTAGTAAACACATGAGTTTTTACGGTCGGGAGATGAATAATGTTTTCTCCTATAAATCTTTTTGGTATCATAAAACCTTTCGGATAGACATCATTCAGGCATAGAAATTCTTTAGCCAGATCTCCTACTGCATCCCTTACATTTATCCATTCTTCACCTTCATAGAGATGGATATTTCTCAATTTATGGGCATTTATAACATCAAGATGTTTATTTTCTCTTTCACCAAGATGGGAATCTATAACAACAGTACGGTTATGACAGCCATGTATGAGTTCGGAATTATATCCGTCTTTTTTCATGGCTCTTATTACTCCGTCAAGCTGCCAGGGCGTTGTTGAACTGGCAGGATAAAAAAAATGCCAGCTTATATTAATTTTCAGAGCTGTATCTTTATCTTTTTGTATTACATCCTGATAACCTGCCAGGTTCATAAGTCTATGATAATCCTGTAACACTGTGGCAGGACTGGTTTCCAGTATGGCTACTTTAGATTTATTCATAATTACTCCTTCGTAATGCGTAACGCGTGACGCGTGACGCGTAATAAATGATTTCATTTCAAAAAGAAGTTTTTACAAGTCTGCTTTCATTTATATTAACATAAATGATATTTCCTTTGGAATCTTCCATAATTCCTGCAGGAGAAGAAACCTTCAGTTCTTTCAGCTTCTTACCATTTTTATCAAATTTTGTAATAACTTCGTTAAAGGTATCACTTACTATAATACCATCTTTTGACGAACACAGGTATAGTTCACTGCATTTTTCTTTATTCAATTTCCATTGTCTCAAAAACTTCCCCTGTGAATTAAATACCTGTATGGCTCTGTTTCCTGTATCTCCAGCATAGATTTCTCCGTTCGTGCCTGCAAGAATACCCCATGGCTCGGAAAGGGAAACTTCTCTACCAAACTCCTGAAGGAACGTTCCATCCGGATCAAATTTCTTTATAACGGAATTACCTGTATCACTTACATAAATATTTCCTTCCCGGTCGGTGGCTACATCTCTCGGACCGTAGAATGAATGTTCAATGGTAAGCAACCAGGTTCCCTGAGAAGAAAATTTCTCTATTCTCTGGTTCCATGTATCTGCAACAAATATATTGCCATGTTCATCTACAGAAATACCGCATGGATCATTAAATTGGGCCGGTTCAGAGCCTTTTGATCCGAAATACATAAGAAAATTACCTTTGCTGTCAAACTCCTCTATCCTGTAGTTTCTGAAATCCACAGTATAAATATTATTTTCTCTGTCTGTTCCGAGATCTCTCGGTTCATTAAACATTCCCGGCGTCTGTCCTATGCCTCCTTTGAATGCATTTACAGGTATAAAAGTGAGTTCTTCTCTTCTTGCCGTTACGGACGACACAGGATTTTCCGGGACAGAGCTTTTAAGTAAAGGCATTATATCGTTAATTTTATTCATATCTATCTTTATTAATTTATAAATCTGAAGCCCTTCGTCATCATATAATTTCTCCCACAATATACCGGCATTTGCCTCAAATTTGCCTGTACCTTCAGGATTGGAGCAGGCACGTTCCAGTTGACCAACTATAATATATTCCGCATCATAACTCCTGAGAATCCTGTAGGCTTCCCAGGGGTCAGGCGTATTATATACAGTCTGAACCTGTGATATTCTCTTCGATACCTGTTCCGAAATAACAGAAAGCTGCTGCCTTTCATGCCAGTCCCATCCTACAATGGAAGGAAGACCTGTATATATGGAAAATCTATTGCACCATGTATAAAGGTCACCTGTATTGCACTCACATATGACAGGAGAACCTTTTATATTATCTTCCATCCATTCCATAGCTTTTTTATCTGATAATAATTGAATGTTACGGGACTTAAAATTATATATTCCTTTATTCATAAAAACTGTACCATCAAGCGTATGTCCTGCAGTCATGTCAAATCTATCCCGTATTTTGGCTCCTGTAGACAGAAAAGGATAAAGAAATACGCATGTAAAGAGCAGAAAAAATACTGTTAACCATAAAAATCTCCATGTTTTTTTCCATTTTTCTATATGTTCAAATATAACCAGTATCCCCCTGGCAGAAGCCAGAGCAAACATTACCCATATCTGGAGATAAAATTTAAAAACAGTATTCATACGCCCCACATCTCCCTTTAACACTAAAAACTCTACAATAACAGACATAACTAAAGCCATAGATATAAATATCAATGTGAACTGTCCGGTAAGATCTGATTTTCTCTTCTGTGATAAGATAATAGTGAAGAGGGATATAAACAGACAGAGTCCTGCCATGGGGTGAACAAGAGAGATACATATTAATCCCAGAATCAAAAACAACATAATATTGCACTGAGAAAAATAAGATTTAACGTCTGTTTTTAAATAATATTTATAAGATCTCATAATGCGGGAATATTTATTAAATCTTTTCATGATTAACCGGAAAAGTTTCACTGATTTATTATTATTTCTGCCGTACCAAAATTCATTTACAAGGGCTGTTGTAATAATAAAAAGGTAAAAACCATGAATGAGCAGATAATCTCTCAGCGGCGTATGAGAACCATGCCATATTTCAAAAGCATTATAACCTGATACATAATATTTATGATATGGTATGTAAAGGATATATCCTGCCAGAACAAGGGCCATCCAGACAAGAAAAGATTTTTTTACACTTATTACAGGTTTTCTTTCTTTTTCCGAATAATATAATATCAATCCTATAAATGATAAAAAACTGTACGTAGGAAAATCCCATGTATTTACAGGCCACAGTCCTCCTGTCGTTAGAGCGAGAAAAAACAATAACAATATATTTAAATGTCTGCTTCTGATAAGTGACACAATAAGGCCGAAAACCAGTAACGTAAGAGGAAGAGCCATACCGTGGGCATGGAGATCGCCGTATAAATAAGTAAACCATGGAAATTCATTTATAGGCCCTGCTTCACTGGAAGGATGAGAAATAAGTCGTGTCGACTCCCAGTACCATCTTTCATTACTCACTAAAAGTAATTTACCATGGAGCAGAGCAATTAGACCATAGAAAAATTTCACTATATAAAGAGCAGATGGATAGGACATATTACCGAGAGATACAATGCCATCTATTATAATTTTTATTTCACCGAGATTGCCTGCCATACATACAAATATTGCACCGACTATGGCGGCACATATTTCCTTTATCTTTTTTTTGTTCTTATCCTTATTGCTTAAAGCCAGAACAACACAGAAAGAACCGGCACCGGTCATAGCAAAAAGGGTCGGTATGGAAAGATTATATGCCACGGAAGGTATTATACCAGTAAGTTTAACCAGTGTTCCTGTAAGGACAAAACCGAAATAATAATAATTTATATAACCTCCGGCAAACCATGGATTATAAGGAGGGAAAAAAGGAGATTTTATCACAGCGTTAAAGTAAGCAAAATCCATAGGTTTTTCACCGCCCAGGGAACCATGCCAGAGATCGGGATTTGACCAGCGGATTAATAGAAATATAGTAAAAAACACCCAGAACAGACATTCTTCCACGAGTAAAATATCTTTGTTCTCTGAGAGAAAATCTTTAAATTCCCGCCATCTTTTATATAATAAATATACTGAACCGCAGGTTATGATGAGAATAACCGTAAAAATGGCTGAAGCCGAAAAATAAAACAGTTTAAAACCTGCCACTGTCCATATAAACCATGCAACCATGAGCATACCGAGGGTTTTGGCCAGTCCGTATCCCCTGTCAGGAAGAGCCTCACAGGCTATAAACAGATAGGGAGCAGCAATGAGTCCCAGTGTTTCAAGAAGAAGAACCCATACAATTACGGGTATTTTATTGACAATACCTTTTCTATTAAATAACTCGCTCCATGTACCTTCTTTCCTGTAAAAAGAAAGTTCCTGTTCCGGTATAAATGTGGCATTTTTCCATTTTGAAGCATCTACGGGCTTCATCATGACTATATTATTCAGATTTACAGTACCTAAAATCTCTTTTGCCCTTTTAAGCGAATAAAGAGGGGTTTTCTTAAATATCTGAACCCTGGGATGATCATAAACGGTAAAAGCTTCTTCTGCAGATTGATCCGGGATGGATATGCCACATAACTCCGGATAGGAAGTAAAGTCGGCAATTTTCTCAAAACCGAGAGAGCCGTCAAAAAGGGATTTATAATAAGCCACCGTCAAAGGATATCTCAGGGGCAGGAGAGGAATGGAGCCATAAAGTCTATTACTGCTCAATACTATATAATCGGTTTCTTCAAGCCAGAGAAAGGCTCTCTGAAGTTTTTCTTCTGTATCTTCATCATACCATTTCATTTCTACCTGTTTATATAAAGCAGGATCTTTACCGGGAAAGGAAAAAGGAAGAGCATCATCCCAGTGTTCACAGGCAAGAGAAGAGCCTGCCTTTATATGATCAAAAATCCATCGGCTCCCTTCTATTCTGCTGTGAGGTTTTCTGTAAACAGCAGTAAAAGCAATGGCCCATAAAAGGGTAAAGATACAGACACAACCAATCAGCAATTTTGCCATAAGAGGAGTCCATAATTTACCGGAATGATTTTTCGCCCTGTCATAAAGAAATATAAGAAACCAGGCTGCCATAAGAGACAGAAAAGGATAGACAGGGAGAAAATAACGCATATATTTTACAAACTGTGTGCTCTGATGTAAAAAAAGCAGTCCAACCCATAGAAACGGTATAAGCCCTGTAAAGTCTCTTCTGTAAATTATAAAATAGCCTGTTAAAATCCATCCACCCCATGCAGCAATAGTAAGAGCAGGGCCCATACCCCAGAAAAACATCTGTTTTAAGGGGTATATTACAGGAGTTTTTCCTGTCCATTGTTTACAGTAAGGAGGATCGGACAGGCCATTCATTTCAAGCCTTATACTGGAAATATTCCCTAGCCATCTCTCACTCGGTATCATAAGACTCGTTCCCCTGAATGCATCCGGCATGGCAATTCTGAAAACAATAAAAGAAACAACAGCTGTCAGAAAAATTATATGAAAAATATCTAAAATTTTATTATTCCTTTTTATCTCAGGAATACTCACCACTCTGTATATAGAAATTGCTATTATGACAAAGAACAGGGTAAATACCGATACTTTACATGCCATGGACATGGCAAAAAAGAAACCTGCCATTAAAAAATCAACAAGTTTCCCCCCTCTATGTGCTCTGGAAAGCCAGTATAATGACACAGTAGTGAAAAAAGCCGCAAAAGAATCTACTACAAAAAAATGAGCCTGTTGAATTGCAAGAACAGATGTAGCAAGAAGGAAGCATGAAATTATGGCAACCCTGTTATCTCTGAACATAGTTCTGCCGATTAAAAATATAAATAAAACAGACCCCAGGTCTAAAATACCGCTTACTGCCCGTCCTACAAGATTTATTCTATCATAATCCGTTTTATTTAATAAAATACCCGCACCTTTTACTATAGTAGTAGGAAGTGTGCCATAGGTAAAATAATCATACCCAACATTTCTCGGATTAAGGGTGGATTTTCTTTCATTCAAATATTCTCCTATAGAGGAAGGCCAGGCAAGAGAGGTTTCGACCATGGTGAGAAATCTCTCGTCAGGATGAAGATGTCGTCCCTGATCCCAGTTAAGTCCGGTAAATCTAAAATAGGCACCGAGTAACATTATGCCTGCAAATAACAGAAGAGTTTTCCATGTTAATTTTTCACTCTCAGATCTGTTATTTTTTACCTGAAGCTCCTCTGAGACAGAATTTTTGTCTCTTTCATTATCGGATTTTTCATTTACTTCGTGAAAATCTTTATCGACAGAATTTTTATCTAAATGTTTATTGTCCATAATAGTAATTCCTTTATAAAGTAACTATAAAAATATTCTCCATAGTATATTATAATTCCGGATGCTATGCAATAGTTTTACCGGGTTAAACATTAATATTTATAGTGTATTTCATAACTTATTAGAATTTAAGTCGTTGTGACGCGTGACGGGTTTAATCCCTGCGCATCACGCATTACGCATTACGAGGTCATTATTTATGGATAGTTATGAAACTAACTATAATAAAACCCTTCACGCTTCACCCTTCACTAATTTCTGGACATGCCATAAAGATATATGTTATAATACGTCATTACATGCAACGAAAGGGGAGCACTTTTTTATGGAAGAAGCAGCAGGAAGAAAAGCGGCACAGAATCTTGCCTCTCTCTCTGTCATATCCAATACAACCCTGGTAATACTTAAAGTACTGGTAGGATTAATTACCCATTCAGTCAGTGTATTATCGGAAGCAGTTCATTCTGGTATAGATTTGATTGCTGCTATAATGGCGTTCTGGGCTGTAAGGGAGGCATCGAAACCTGCAGACAAGGCTCATCCCTACGGACATGGAAAAATAGAAAATATCTCCGGCAGTGTTGAAGCTCTTCTCATATTCGTGGCTGCAATTCTCATAATATATGAAGCCATAAAAAAACTTTACCATCCCGAACCGATTGAAGCAGGTCTGGGATTCTGGGTTATGTTGTTTTCATCGGCCACAAATCTATATATATCAAGGCAACTTCTGGCAGGAGCAAAAAAATATGATTCCCTTGCACTGGAAGCGGACGGATGGCATCTTATGACAGATGTTTATACCTCTGCAGGCGTAATGGCAGGTCTTCTTATCATATGGATTACGAAATTATTCATACTGGATTCAATAGTAGCTATAATAACAGCACTTTTTATTATGAAGGCTGCCTACGAAATGACTCATAAATCGGTAAAAGGCCTTATGGATCAACAACTTCCGCCGGAAGAAGAAGAATTAATAAAAAATATTATACTTGAACATTATGATGAATATGTGAGTTTTCATAACCTGAGGACAAGAAAGGCAGGAGCGGAAAGATTTATAGACCTCCATCTGGTAGTAAAAGAACATACAACGGTGAAAAAAGCCCATGATTTCTGTAATCATCTGGAAGATGACATTAAAGCAAAACTCAAACACTGCAATGTACTCATACATATAGAACCCGATTCAGGCGTACCTACAGGAATATTTTCCGAAAGTGATAAAAAAGCTTTAAAAGAAGATAAAAAGGATTGAACATTAAGAAAGGAAATGATTATGAAATACGCAACACTATTTACTATGACAGTAAGTTTTATACTGTGCCTTATTTATCCATGTTTTACAAAGGATTATCCGGAAGAGTCACTGTGGCTTTACCAGCAGGGAAAGCTATTCTATGAACACAGAGAATATGAAAAAGCCATTGAAGAATGGCAAAAAGCCCTTGAGGCAGATCCTGAGATGAGTCTTGCATCTTTCGGTATAGCAATGGCCTATTCTGCCATGGGGGAAAATGAAGAAAGCAAAAAATATTACGAAAAAACCATCCAGAGTGATCCTGCTTTCTGGCAGGCTTATTACAATCTGGGTCTGGCCTATAAGAAATCAGGAGATATTGATGAAGCAATAAAATACTATGAAAGAGCAGCAGAACTGGCGCCTGATAAAGCAGATATACTTAATAACCTGGGTGTGGCTTATAAAGAAAAAGGAGAGCGGGAAAAAGCCGTAAAAATCTTTGAAAAGGCACTGAAAATAAATCAGAAAGACCCTGATCTGAACTATAATATAGCCCTTGTCTATGATCTGATGAACAATAAAGAAATGGCCATAAAATACTACAATAAAGCCATAGAATTAAAACCGGAAGATGTAAATTCCCTCAATAATATAGGTCTTATCTATAAAAAAGAAGGATCTATGGAACTGGCACTGGAACATTTCAAAAAAGCACTGAAAGTAAATGACAATATACCGATTTTACACTACAACCTGGGACTTGTTTACTATGAAAAAGGTGATAAACTGGCGGCTCTGGCTGAATTTAAGAAATATCTGGAACTAAACCCTGATGCAGCCAATGCCGGTGAAGTGGAAGATCTGATACAGGAACTGAACAGTGACCAGTAAGCAGTTAGCAGTTACCAGTAAAACAATATATATCGTGATGCGCTGACTATTACCCATATGTATAGTTGACTGATAAAGAACAGGTTTTATAGTGTGTATATAAAAACCCTGCTTTCAAGCCACCATAAAAAGATGCGTGATGCGAAGGAGTAATATCACGAACTGGTCACTGGTCACTGTTAAATCCTGTTCCCTAGCATCTCTACGGCAAGCTCTCTTGAAGCACGGGACCGTTCTTCTCCTTCGAGCATACGACTTATTTCCATTATTCTGTCTTCGCCGTGCAGTTCTTTAATAAGTGAAACGACTCTCCCGCCTGTATCTGACTTATAAAGCAAAAAATGTGTATCTGCAATAGAGGCAATCTGAGGTAAATGGGTTACGCATATGACCTGATAGGCGGAAGAGAGGCTATGGAGTTTTATTCCAACCTTCCCTGCCGCTTCTCCTCCAAGTCCTGTATCAACTTCGTCAAAAACAAGGGTAGAAATGGTTTTTACCTTTGCAAGGGCTGATTTAAGGGAGAGCATAACCCTGGAGATTTCTCCACCTGATGCAATTCTGGCAAGTGGTTTTAATGGTTCCCCCGGATTTGCACTGAATAAAAATTCAATATTATCAATACCTTTTTCCGTCATACGAGTTTCAGGAGGATTTTCCTCACAGAGAAAGGCCACTTTTAATCTGGCATTACCCATACCTATATCATTCAATTCTTTATTGACAGTTTTCTCAAGAGTAGCGGCACTTTTTTTTCTTTTCCCGGAAAGTTTTATCATATTATTAAGGAGCTTTTCTCTTAATTCTTTTTCCATCATTTCAAGTTTTTCCAGTTTCACATCGGAATTGCAAAGACCGGCTAATTCAATCTTTGCCTGTTCAAGATATGTAAGAATCTCGGAGATGGAATTTCCGTATTTCCGTTTTAATTTCCCTATAATACTCAATCTGTTTATGACTTCTTCAAGCCGTTCAGGGTTAAATTCCAGTCCGTCCGTATAATGACGAAGAAAACTGACAAGGTCAGTCAATTCATAATATATGTTTTCAAATCTCTCATAAGAAGATTTTAAATTTTCATCCATGGAAGAAAGATCATTCAGATGAGAAAGAATAGAATCTGACAGTTCACAGAAACCTCTGTCTCCGTCTGTAATAAAAAATATCTCAGAGAGAACCCTGCTTATCTTCTCTATATTTGATAAAAATAATTTTTCTTTCAGAAGTTCTTCTTCTTCACCTTCTAGAGGTTTTGCTTCTTCTATTTCAGAAATTTCAAATGTTAAAAAATCCATTCTCTGTGCATGTTCTCTGTCATTGTTTCTGAGCCTGTCAATCTCTCCCTTAATATCCCTGAGTTCTCTGTATTTACGTGATATATCTTCTTTCATAGATGAAAGTGCTCCGAAATCATCCAGTATATCCAGATGCTTTGATACAACAAAGAGTGACTGGTTTTCATGCTGTCCCTGCAGTTCTATAAGGGTTGAAGCAAATTCCGAGAGAATAGAAGTAGTTACGAGTCTTCCGTTTACTCTGCACACATTCTTTCCTTTTCTGCTGATTGTTCTGCTTATTAACAGTTCGTCACTTTCATCAAAACCGTTCAGGGAAAGTATCTGTCTGGCAAAATCATTGGAAGAAATATCAAAAAGCGCTTCCACAAATGCCTGTTCTCTTCCACTTCTTATATAATCTTCCCTGGCTCTCTGGCCGAGTACTACGGAAATTGCATCCATAAGATTTGACTTCCCTGCCCCTGTTTCCCCCGTAAAAACATTAAAGCCAGGATAAAAAGAAATATTTAAATTATCCATAAGGGTAAAGTCGGAAATATGCATTTCTTTGAGCAAAATATTACACCCCCAAATTCAGTGAACAGTGAGCAGTTATCAGTGACCA
>JAKPQU010000204.1 GCA_029555925.1 Bacillota bacterium | reverse complement strand
TTTCTATAGTATTAGAAATTAACCAGTGGTTAATTTATTGTCTGTAAAACAAATTAAATAAGGCAGATTATTTTTCTTCGTAAGAGCCTGTCAGGCAGAAGCTGATAAATGGTTACTAATTTACCTGTAGCGGTACTTAGGACAAAACTTTTTAGAACTACTCTAAATTTTCTGAAGAATCAATAAATTTTATAAAATTTTTATCGGTGGTATCTTTTAATTCTTTAAAATAATTGGACAGGCAGTCGATGAATATATTGCAATCTCCGTCAGAGCCTTTCTCCTCGCTGCCTGAAATACATACACATGGTATTCCTGCCAGAGCAAATGGGTAGAAACCTTTATTTATTCCGTATTGGTCTTTATCTCTTATAAAGCCTTTATTTACCAGTAAACGAAAAAAATTTTCCGTGAACATGTTATGAGTTTTAACGACAAAACGTGACTTTTTATCTTTATTTACGAGTAACATTCCTTTTTCCAGAAGTTTTTCTTCGAGTTTTAAAGGATCTATTTCTCTGGCACGATTATATATTTTTTTTATGACATATTCTTCAAGTTGTTCAACAGACTTATTTTTTTCTTCTTCACTGAATCCGAAGACATCTTTAAATATTTTTCTGCAGCTTTCGATTATGTTATCAACAGTAAGAGGAGTATGTTCTTTTAAGATGTCTTTTAAACTGTTACACAGTATAGCATCTATACCGGATATTTCTTTAAAATCGAAGAGGTCTATAAAATAATTATCGATAACTTTTATACCTGCTGTATCGGAAAAGGAATCTTCAATATTTATATAGATAAAATCCCTGTAATAAGCCTCAATATCATCAAGATAGCTCTGTGAGCATGGAATATGATAATTCACAGCGGAAAGGATATTATTACGTAGAATTCCGTCAAAATGCATATAAACAAGTATATCATCTGTACCTATAGTCTTGGAATCTGTATGAAATCCTTTTTTCAGTATATCCTTAAAATAAAAAGAGCCCCTTAAAGGAAGGGTTATATCTGATTCTGCGCCTAAAAAAAGCCACAGATAGTTTACATCCGGTCTCCTGTCAAGTTTTACCAGAGATTCAATAAAAAAAGAAATAGTTTTTGCTTTTTTTATATCGTTACAGCTCAATTTTTCACTGCTATTATTATAACCGGTTCCAAGCATAATTGTTTTATTTGTATTTGATAAAGAAGGAGCAAACATGACATATAGACGTTCTCCATTTATATATTCGTCACCATCTCTTATTAAGTCTTCTGGTATATTTATTACGGTCAGAAAGAAATTATTTTCATCGGAGATTTCTCTTAAAATTTTCTCCAGATACAACTCGCCATATTTAAACACCATTTCTTCATGAGAAGTATTTTCTTTTTTGCTTGAATAAAATTCTGAAATGAGATCCAGATTTTTTTTCAGTTTGCTCCCGGCTTGAATTCCATGATCTTTAACAACAATATTGTAATAATGATTTTGTTTTATTTCTGGAGATACATACAATTCCGGGATTGCCTTATATATATTTCTTGAATAGGTAAGCCAGTCATAATCTTTTACCATGGTAAGAAATTTTTTCTTATTTATATCTGAAACATTATGCCACAGGATGTCTCTATAACATTTACCATAAGGTACACAGTTAACAGAGAGAAGATCTCTTAATTCAATTCCGTCAAGGCGCAACGGGTGAACAAGACATCCTGTTTTTTTCTCTTCCCTGTCGATAAAACCGGCAAAATAACAGTTATACATTAAAAAGAGAGGATCTCTGCTGTTAATTTTTTTGAGTTCTGTGAGATATTCCTGTAAAAAAGTAGGATTTACTGTTTTAAGGTCAGGAAAAAAAGATTGAAAACATCTGGTATTGATAGTTAAAAATTCTGTAATAATATGGTCATGTTCATAAAGATTAATACAGCAGCCTGCACAGCTGTGCCCTTCAAGCTGGCACAGTGAAACTTCCGGTAAATATATTTTTTTTCTGTCTCTATATCTTTTTACATACATATTTTAAGTAAATTACCTATTAATCAATCGGGAAGGATTAGAACAATCCCCATTTCTAAAAAATTTTTATTTAAACTATTTAAATATACCGGACAGCCAGTTGTGTTTTACGGAAATAGCTCCTTCTTTGCATAATTCCTGACAGCAAAAACATCTGATACAATTTCTGTAATCCATAAAGATTTTATTGTTTTTCATAGTAATAACATGGGCGGGACATATTTCCATGCAGAGTTTACATGCTGTGCATTTATTATGGTCAATTGAAGGCTTTGTGGCAAAGGTATCTTTTAGAGGTCCGAATATGAAAGAAGGTATTCTGAATTCAAGACTGGAGAGAGGAACTTTTTTGAAGTCTACAATATCCAGGGATGACAGGTTTTCACCGAAAAATTTTATGTCATTGATATTTGTTGTTCCGATGCCTTTTTCTCTTGCAGCACGAAAAGTCAAAAATTTTTCCTGATTATAATTTATCAGTCGTGAGACTATCAGGTCAGAAGCAACTGCATCTGCGGAAGCCAGTATTACTCCAAGTTTTCTGGGACTTCCCCATTGAGGGCCATTTCCTTCCATACCTGTTATACCATCTGTAATGGTTAAAACAGGTTTTATATTTTCATAAACTTCTACCAACATTTTTGCAAAATATTCTTTATTTATACCTGCTTTGAGATGCCAGTGGAGTTTTTTGGTTCCTGTTATGCAGCCGAACATATTTTTAACTCCCAGTGTAAGTCCCATTTGACCGTGAGTTTTTACTTTAGGGAGATTTATTATATAATCATAATCATAGATTTCAGAGGCTACTTCCAGGTTTTTAAATGTACTATTTGGTGAAGGGTTTTTTACCTGAATTGAATTATTAAAATTTATTATTTTGCAATCCAGTTTTTTTTCCAGTTCGAGATATCCTGCATTTTTTGCCGCTCCTCTGCAGCTTCCAATGGCAGGGCTATCGCCTATAAAAACGGTGCATTTATGTTTTTTAAGTAATTTTGTAATTGCTTCTACAATAGACGGATGTGTATTGACCATTTTATCAGGATGCCTGCCGAATAAAAGGTTGACTTTTAATAAAACTCTGCTGTTTTCTTTTATGAAATTATTTATACCTCCTAGGTTTGCTATAACTTTTTCTATTGTTTTGTCTACATCTTCTTGATTGTATGTGTCGCATTTTTCAATAGATATTTCGGACATTGTTTTATAAACCATGTTAATAACTTTTTAAGGTTATCGGATACCTTTCTTAATAGTTGATATATTTTTCTATTTTATAAGTTTTTATCCTTCCTGTATGTTAATTAAATTTTTGTAATGTTTTTGTTTTTTATTTAGGTAAAAAACATACAAAATTCGTAACAATATATAACAATATATTTACAACGATACATAAAAAACATCAATTTTTATATATAATATATAAGAAATTTTCCTTACAAGCATTACTTTTTATGTTTTCAAATATAAAATTTTGCAAGAAAATTCGTAACAACAAAAAACTATGCATAACAACTAGCCGTAAAACGTCTTATAAATCATGTCGTTTATATCCTGATTTGTCTTTACCCTGTTGGCCCATATTTCAGCACAGGCTTTATTCATATAGTCATAAAAAGCTTTAATAGACTTTAATCTGTTCTGTGCGGATTTTTCTCTTTCTATCCACATATTCAGACAGAACTTCTGTGCTTCTTCTCTTTCTTTAGCAAAATATTCACACACCATTTCCTCTATATCACGCCAGTCTTCATCTTTTTTTAATATAGCTTTCACATCATTTTTAGAAAGATTATTTGCTTTTATATATTCAATCAGAGATTTCTTGCCTTCTTCACTCAGATCTGTTATAGAATAAGGTATCAAAGAAAACGTTTCGTTCCTTATTAATTGTTCCTCAGCAGGAGATTTAACCTCTTTTTCCGTCAGGTTTTCCTTATCTACTGGTTCCATAACAGGAGCTTTTTCTTCAGGGTCTAAATCATGAAGTAATTCCGTAACATGTCCTTTCTCTTCTCTGTTACAGAAAGGTTTTAAGTTTTCTTTATCCTTATAATAACCGGTATATATAAAACTATCGGGATTTTCAGTATTATCATGAAAATCACCCTGATTAAAATAACCTGAATTTGAATTACGAAGAACAGCCTGTGGACTCAGGGAGCCTTCAAAATTTTTGATAATCATATCAGTCACCTTCCTGTTTTTAATCTGGTTTCCACTTTTATTTTTAACACAGAGAAATAAAACATAGTAGTAAAATGTCAGTAACATACAGAAAACAAAAGAAGGATTTCACTATAATAAAAGATAAATAAATAATAAAATATTTAACGAAAGGATTGAGTCTATGAAATATCTGCTAAAACCATGGTTCTGGCCTTTACCTGCTTTTATTATGTCGCTTATTATTCTTGTCACATCACGATCTGTATGGGTAATGGAAAAAACAATGAACAGCAAAGGGGTTATGGTAGAAGACAGACCTGCCTCTACCATGATAATTACCTGGTTTATTCTATTGGCCGTATATGGCATCAGCTTTATACCATTTTTCCGTGATTTTCTGGAAGGCATGACAATGGGCAGCAAATTTATATCACAGTCATCTCCCGAAGCAGAAGGAGGATGTGCTGTCATTCTGATAAGAGCCTTTCTTCTTATCGGTATGTATCTTTTCACATATCTCTATTTAAAAGATTATTTTTTTCACTAAAAATTTAGCTTTTACATTAAAAATTTAACATTCTGGTAACATGTTTTTATTGTTATCAGATAAACATAGAGATATAATTATAGTTAGTTTCATAACTATCCATAAATAATGACCTCGTAATGCGTGACGCATAATGCGTGATGCGCAGGGATTAAACCAGTCACGCGTCACGCATTACGCGTCACGACGACTTAAATTCTAATAAGTTATGAAATACACTATAATTAACAGATAAAATATTTAAAGAAGGTGTTTTATAATGATTATCCAGGGCATAAAAAATTTTACTCCTCCTGCAAACATAAAAAAGGCTGAAAAAAAAGCAGAAACAACATCTGAACATTCAGTTCAAATTGATGACAGGCTTCAGATAAACAGTTTCGTTCCTCTTGAAACGCCAAAAAATGCCATAAAAACTCTCTGTTCCGGTTTTGGCTACACAGAATTCCCTCAGGTTTCACCTGACGGAGAAAAAATCATATTCAATGTTGTAGGTGATTACACCACATCTCAGATGCTTGAAATGGATTCTGACGGCAGTAATATAAGATCCCTTTTTACAAAAGAACGTCTCTCTCCGGAGAATATAGGAGATTTCCTGAAAAAATATAAAGGTAAAACAGACGAACAGGGCACCTGGTCTCATGACGGAAAAACTATATATTACAGGAGCAACGAGAAAGGCACCTTCGGCATAGCCAGTTATGATGTGGAAAAAGGCAAACAAAAACTGTTACTTCACAATCAAAATATGAATTTAAAACACCCTGTAGAAACAGAGAACGGATATATTACAGGTTATGGCGGTGAACCCGGAGAAAAATTTAAAACATCGGAAAAATTTTCCGATATTTTTATAGGGAATCCTTCCGATGGCTCTTACCATTTCATTACTCATTCTGACGGCTCTGTTGCTTACAAACATCCTTCTACAATAAACGGACTGATAATGGCTCATAAAGAAGATAAAAATAATAAAGACATATCAGATATAGTAACACTGGATCCGAAAACAGGGGAAGAAGTTAATCTCACCAATACTCCAAAAGCAGATGAGAAACATCCTTTTTATAATAAAAATATAGATCTCATTGCTTTTCATTCCGATGAAACAGGGGATAAAAACATCTGGCTCTCTACACCTGAAGGTGACAGACGCTGTCAGCTAACCTTCTATGGTAAAGCTGCCCAGTCTCCATGCTGGTCTCCTGACGGAAAGAAAATATATTTTGTAAAAAAAGGAGATGCCATACCGGAAGGAGATCCTTTCTATAACAGACAGGCAGAAATAAGAGTAATTAATGTACATAAGGCTCTTAAAGAACTGACAAAACAGGCAAAAGACAGGGTGGAAAATTTAAAATCTATAGATGCAGATAAAAAAGCTATTGAAATAGCAAAGGAAGAATATCATACATACAAATATTTTCTGGAAAAATATGAAAAATAGTGAAAGGGAGGTACCATTATGATAAAAAAAGTCAATAAAATAATAGTTATATCAGATGTCCACCTTGGTGAAGAGGAGTGTCTCTTCAATGATAAAAGCATACTCCATGAATTTAAAAGCAAAATATCGTCAGAGGCCAGGAAAGGAACTGTTGACGAACTGATAATTCTGGGCGATCTCTTTGATCTGTCTCTTGCTTCCCAGGAAAAAGTATATGAAAAAGCAGGGGAATTCTTTAAAGAAATGAAAGAGATTGAACACCTCCACAACATAGTGTTTGTCCCCGGCAATCATGACCATCACATATGGACTTCAATCATAGAAGAAGAGCAGATAATAAAAAAAATAAAACATGGCGACATACCGGAAAAAAGCCTTCAAAGAGTTAATCTCATCTATGAAGACAATACCTTCCTCACAGGCTTTATGAAAGGAAGCAGGAAAAAACTTATTGTCACCTATCCTAATCTCTTCAGGGATATAGGAGGAACATTATATTTTTTCCATCATGGCCATCTTCTCGACAGGATTTTTACGCCTGCAAATACTGTTATCAGGCCGGAATCACTTCAGGAACTTGAAGCATTCAACGCATCCTGGATTGAAGGTATATGGTATCACATGGGACAGGCAGAAAGACTGGGAACACTGGTCAATAAAGGATATAAAGAATTTGTCGGAATGAAGAGCCTTATAGAAAATTACCTGGAGAAATTTCAGATAAAGGGTAACACCGTCATTACAAGGCTGAGAGGAATGAAAACAGATTCTTTAACATCCGAAATTTCCCGCTACCTGGAAGATTCCATAGGATGGTACAGAGATACCCTTTATACACCTATGAGTTTTATATTCGGCCATACCCATAAAAAAAGTGAAGGAAATACTCTGAATATAAAATCAAGGGATATAAAAATTTATAATACAGGAGCATGGCATGGAGATATTTCTCTTGCTTCCTATATTTTAATAGACGAAAATAAAGAACCGGAACTGAAACAGCTGTAAGTGGTGAGTACTAAGTACCGTAACAGGTAAAAGAGTATCCATAAAAAGCTTCTGCCTGGTGGGCTCTGGAGAAGAAAAATTAGTTTTTTATATAGAATTAAAAATTAAATAGAAGAATTTCAATCATTACTCACTGAAAACCAGGACAGGATTCACGAATTGTATTTATATAAAATTATAACAGAACATCCTATTGTAATATTTCTGTGTTTTTATATTCTTTTTACTGCTATCCGGTGGTTACTAATAAAAAATAAAAACACTGATGTTTTACTGAAATATCTGATAAAATTTTCAATATTTTTTTCTTTTCTTTCTATTATAAACTATTTTCTCTTCATCATATTATATATTTTATATGAAAACTTCTGCGATCATGTCGAACCTGTAGTGGCTTCCCTGTCCTGGTTATTTCAGACGGGAAAACCTGTTTATAACAGTGCCGGTTCAGGAGAACTTTATTCGTTAGTATACGGCCCCGTATTATATATAATAAACGGATTTTTTCTTAAAATCCTGGGGCCTTCAATTATATCGGCCAAAGCAGGTGGTATAGTTGTTGCATCGATTTCCACATTACTTAATTATAGGACTCTTAAAAAAATTTCAAATTACAGAACTGCTTTTATAATCTCCGGCTATATTACGGCAGGCTATTTAATATTCGGCCATTGCAGTTTCTGGAACAGAAGCGATTCTTTTATTATATTTTTTGTATCTTTAGCTATATACACTATAGTAAAAGGCAATTCTTTATATGCTTTGATTGTAACTTCAATATCTCTCGGTCTGTCTGTAAATATGAAGATACACAGTTTCCTGTATTTTATTCCCGTTCTCATATTATTCCATGAAACATTTAAAACAAAACTGACTGTCTGTTCGCTGGCCATCTCGGCAATCACGGCAGCTCTGCCCTATTTTATATGTTCAAATATAGATTTCTTTGATTATATATCGTATCTCCAGGATGGTACAAAAACAGAATTCAGTAAAATGGTATTCTTGAAAAATATGGAATTTATATTTCTATTCTTCATACCTGTAATAATATACAAAAAAAATAAAAAATATTCACTGTCACTTCTAATAAGCATTTTATTTACATCAATAATAGGTTCAAGCACAGGTGCGGGAAGATATCACCTTCTTCCTTTCATACCGCTTTTAGCTTATTTTTTTACCTTACTCCTCAATGATTTAAAAGAAAAAATCTCTCTGAAAATTATAAGTGCTTCTGTGGTAACCATTATGTTAATGTATATCTTTACACCCTATTCGTCTATAAATTATATGGGTAATAACCGGTTCAAAAGAACCATACAAAAAGATCTTATCGGTATAATGAACAGTTATCCCGGCAAAACAATTCATATGGGCTACGGTGATATAAACAATTACCCTTTTACCTATGTAAGACCTCTTCTCATATACGGAGGTAACCCCTGTATGATAGAAGGTCCTGCACTGTTCGGCAGGAATATATCGGAACAAATACTGAATAAATTAAAATCCGGCTATATAAATATATGGCTCATTCCGCGCGGGAGTGAGCCATTTGAGATAAGAAACTGGTACGATAATAAGCCCCTGTTCAATGAAGAATTTAAAAAAATTTTCTATGAACATTATGAATGTAAAAATCAGACAGAATATTTCTGTATCTGGATAAAAAAATCGTGACCCGTGACGCGTCACCCGTGACGCGCAATGTCATTAAGTTAAGAAAAAAGATTTTATAAATTAATATTACCCTTATGGAATAACGTCTTATTTCCCTCCCTTGAGGGAGGGATTA
>JAKPQU010000001.1 GCA_029555925.1 Bacillota bacterium | reverse complement strand
TATCAGGAAGCTCTGAAATGTTTAAATAAATCCCTTGCCCTCAAAGCGGATGACCCGGAAATCTTAAATCTTAAAGGTAATATCCTCTACTATACCGGTGAATACAAAGAAGCCCTGGAATGTTACAACAGATCTTTAAAGATTAACCCGAATAATGAAGGTGCCGCAAATAATAGAAAGGTATTGATGAAAATATATAATAGTGAGTAGGGGCAGCTGCAGAAGGTTGCCCCTGTAAGGGGCAGGCAGAGGCACCTGCCCCTACATTACCAGATCCCTGAAAAATACAAGAAATAATATCATGATTATTATGGACGCCACCGGTAAAATAAAGGAATTTTTCTTCTCTACGAAGCTGTATTCTATGCTGCAGACTTTAAAGGGAGATAGATTTTTAGTTTTTATATAAATGTGACTTTTGTCCGAGAGGTTTTTAAAAGAATAAGGAGGTTCAGGGTCTTTACCGGTAAAAGCAGGAGTGCTTTTAACAATACTGTTTATGATAAATCCTTCAGGGAGAATAACTTCCATGCCGTATTCTTCTATAACCATTCTTGTACTGTTCCGGTATTCATTTTTATATGTGTAAATGCCAAAATCCCCGGGGCCTGCATTCTTCCATATCAGAAAGGCAGGATCTTTGAAGTTAATCTGTATGGTTTTTTCATTTACATCTTTATTATCAAGGTTTAAATAAATATAATCTGTACCTTCCAGGGTTTTTATTGAGCAGGTAAGAGCTTCCCCTGTTTCTTTTATAACCGCAGATTTTATCTCTACCCATATATAGTTCACAGGAAGGCAGAGCTCTTTTTTATTAAAATCTTCTATCTGAATTTCTTCTGTTATTTCTGCGGCACCGGTCTTTTTTATTTCTATCGTGTCTCTTATAGCCTTAATTTTTATCTGCTCTTCTTCACCGGCAAAGGAAATATAAGGTAAGGATATATATAAGACTATAATAAGTATAATAATTTTAAAATTTTTTAGCATAACGTTAATCGTAATGCGTAATGCGTAATGCGTAATGCGTAATGATTGATTTACTACGCTTCACGTTTCACGTTTCACGCTTCACGCCTTTAATATGGAATTATTCCCAAAAATCTGTATAAAGTAAATCCTGCTATGATCAATAATATTGCCCCCACGGTAGTTACAAAGAAACCATATTTGAAATTATCTAGCACAGAATACTGGCCTGTACTGTAAAGAATGACATTGGGTTTTGCATTTATCGGAAGCGATATGACCCAGTCAAGAGTGAAAGCTGCCGGTAATGCCAGTGCTACAGGATTAAATCCGAGCTTCTGTGCAGTTGCTATGATAAGTGGAATCAAGATAAGGGTTCTCATTGTTTTACTTGTAAATACCAGGTGTGTATAGATACTTACGAGAATTACAATGATATAAACGGTCCAGAAATTAATTCCTGCTTTAATACCGAATATGTCGAATATGAGCCCTACAACCCATCTTGCGGCACCTGTATCTTCAATGGCCATCCCTCCCGCATAGGCACCTGTACTGAATATCATAAGATGCCATGGAATATCTGCTTCATTCCATTTCAGTAAACCTATTTTCGGACTGAGAGCTATGGCTGCACCTATTAAAGATGCCATAACAGCACTTATTTCAAAACCGAACCATCCTTTATGGCATTTATCCGTAGCCCATAGAAAAAGCACAAAGATGAATATAAGGGCTCCCTGTATCTCACGCCACGTAATTTTCCCCATTTTATTCAGTTCCTGTCTCATTCTTTCTATGCCGCCTTCTATTTGAGGTTTTTTCTCTTCCTCTTTTAATCTGAAAAGAAATCTCGGCCCTGTATACCAGGATATGATAAGAGTTATAAAAGCTACAGGCAGTGACCCGAAAAGCCATTCAGTATAATAGACACGATGTGATGCCATGCCCAGTATAAAAGATACTGCAATGAGATTTGCCGCACTTCCCGTAAGGAAGGCAGAAGAAAATATATCTATTCCCTGAAGATTCTGTAAAAATAAATTTTTCCCGAAATTACCGGGTTTTTGAGTGGTAGAACCATAGATGGTTGCAACTACCATCATAATGGGGAGGGTCATAACGGTTCTTGCTGCTGTGGCCGGTATGAGAGGTGCAAGGAGCATCTGCAATATAATAAAGGCCAGAAGTATTGTATTTGCACTGTGGCCGAACCTTACTACAATTGCAAGGGAAAGCCTTTTTGCAAGATTTGTTTTTATAAGCACAGAACTTAAAACGAAAGCCGTAACATTCAGCCATATGACACTTAATCCCAGAGCACCCAGGACATCGTCTTCTTTTCTTACTCCCATAAGTACCAGAAGAACCATTAATATGAGGGATGTTACATAATTCGGTATCGGCTCTGCCACCCACCACACAAGGGCAAGGGAAAAAACAGCAATTGCTCCTTTGCCGGAAAAACTCAATCCTTCAGGCATAGGCATGTAATAAAGGACTAAAAAGATAATAATACCAATGGGAAACCCCAGGTATTTCATCCATTTTTCCAGAGGAGTAATCTTCTTTTCGGAAATTTTTGACAGATTTATTGAGTCAATATCCAGCGAATCCGTTTCTGTCGCAATATCTTTTTTTATTTCAGTCATAAATTCGTAACGGGTAACGCATGACGCGTATTTTCTCTACCATTTACTGTAGGGATTTTTTATCAGACTTGAATTGAAATATTTCGGGTCTCCTGTAACCTCTTCACCGACCCATGAAGGCAAATCGATGGACTGAGCTTCATCGGTCAGTTCCACTTCTGCCACTATAAGACCGTTATTGTCACCGAAAAATTCATCTATCTCCCATACAAGATTTTTGTATGAAATCTTATAGCGGTTTTTTTCTATAAGAGGTTTCTCGCAGAGACCTGTCAACATTTCATCTGCATCTTTTGCAGGTATTTCGTATTCATACTCTGCTCTTACAGCTCCGACATTTACGCCTTTTATCGTTAAAAACCCTCTGTCATCTATTGTGCGAACCCTTACGGTTCTTTCTTTTACCGTGGATAAATAACCCTGGCGGTATCTGGTGCCTTTCGCTCCTTCACGCCATTCATCATTTTTAATAAGGAATTTTTTTTCAATTTCTTTTCCCAATTTTATCTACCTCTTTCTACTGTCTGGTTTTATTCCCTCCCGTTACGGGTCACTAACATATAAGACCTTCCATTCCTATTATTCTCTTTATTGCGAGAAGATAATTCACATTTTCATATTCTGTGAGACAGAGCATTTCTTTTGCTTTTAAAATTGCCTCTATATCGGTAGATTCTATGGCGGCAGTCTTTATGGCCGCACCGTTTATAAGTAGTTCTGCTATCTCTGTAATGCAATTATTTACAGTAAAGGCAAATCTTCTTTTAAAAACATTTACCGCTACAAGGTCCCTGTGCGGTCTTATGAGTTCATTTAAATATTCTTCCAGACTGTATTCATCCCTCTTAAATTCAGGGATACTCACCTGAAAAGCAGGGAATACGTCGTTTTTTATCATTTCCGCTTTCATGGGAAAAGATCCCTTCATTCTGGGATTCCACTGTTCCAGACCTTCCTGTTTCTGAACGAAAACCTTTATGTCCATGAGTTTATCCCTGATTTTTGTATTGTTTTCGTTATTTGTTCTTGAAACAATATATATCTCAGAACTTTCCCTTATATTTTCACATTTAGAGAAGTGCCTCATTTTTGTTTCTACAATACCGAAATTCTGTGCAAAGGTGCGAAATTCAAATCTTGGTTTTATGTCAGTCATTACTCTTCTCCTTTTTTACCGTATATTAATTCCGTTTTTGTAATTCCGTCTGCAATTGATGAAGAAAGTTCTTTCTGCAAGGTTCTTACAAAATTGTTTATTTTCTCCTTGTTTTCACTGTCATTTATGTCGTAACTGAAAGAAAATTCACCTATGACAGGTTTCTTATCTTTGCCCTGATTGTACCATACGGATAGAGATGCTTTCCCCGTTACTCCTCCAAAATCTATCTCGCCGAGCTCTGCTTTATATTCTTCGATTTTCTTATTATTAACCTTTCCCAGTTGACTCTCAGGAGAAAGACCTGTTTCTTTAAGTCCGGGAAAAATGTCCATATAATCTTCTAAGCTGTTCCCCGTTTCTTCTTTTAATTCTACCGTTCCGCTTTTAGAATAAACACTTTTTATTGCAGTGCCTCCTGCTACTATATCATCTTCAAATTTCACGGAACCGTCAAAGGATTCTGCGGGAGATACGTCTTTGCCGGAGGACATATTAATATCACTGTTTCTGTATTTCAGGGTAATCTCATATTTTTTACCTCTGTCTTCACTGCTTTTGAATTCATGTTTCTGTCTTCTTCTGAGGGTATAGCCGAGTTTATTCAGAGCAAAATCAGGTGTGTCCAGATATGTAACGAAACGGGGAGATCCTGCTTCGTCCGAATAGGTACTGTTAACGTCAAATCCTTCTTCTTTTGCCAGCTTTTTTACAGTTTTCCAGAATTTGCCGATACCTTTTTCCATATCTTCGAAATTTTCAGGTTTCAGAAGAATTTTATATTCCCGTGAAGAAAGTTCCATATCCTGTGAAGCTCTGTCTTTTAAACAATTAACGGCAAACAGTTCCAGAGGATTCATATTTGAAGTCTCTCTATCGCCGGAAATAGTCACTCTGTCTCCCGGAAGTATGTCAGATGACATTTCTCTTTTATTCTGTTTCACTACTGTGGTAGATAATGGTACAGATGAATTTATAATCATAATAATGACTTCCTCTCAGAATTTTATAATATTTCACTGTTAAATAATACTCTATATATAGAATATATGTCCAGATATTTATGTTAAAAAATTGTAAATTTATCCTATATACCCATTTGAAATAGTTCCTTTGTTATTATGAACATATAAAAGCAGGAAAATATAAAATATAGTTGAATGAAATTTCCATAAGTTATTTTACCCGTCACGCGTCACTTACAATATTATAGTGTATTTCATAATTTATTAGAATTTAAGTCGTCGTGACGCGTGACGAGTGTAATCCCTGCACATCACGCATTACGCTTTACGCATTACGAGGTCATTATTTATGGATAGTTATGAAACTAACTATAACACAGGAGAGGATCATAATCAATAAAATTTATAAAATCCTTGAAGGTTATCTTGTAGCCGCCATTAGTGTTATTCTTGCTACAGGAGGTCTGTGGCTCCTTAAGCATATTCTGGAAAAAGCCCATATGGGTCTTGTTTATCTTCTGGTAATAGCTACTGTGGCAGGTTTTTCAGGAACTAGACCTGCTATTTTCTCTGCTGTGTTATCCTTTCTTACATGGAATTTTTTCTTTCTCTATCCTACTTTTACCTTTATTATACATGACCAGAGAGACTGGCTTTTGCTCTGTGTATTTCTTATAATAGGCATTATGACAGGCCATATGACAGGTCGTATGAGAGTAAGAGAGGCGGAAGCCATAGCAAGGGAACAGGATACGAATGCTCTTTACAGGGCAATAGTATCAATTAATGCCCAGATAAGGCCGGAGACAATTCTCAGAGAACTGGTAGAACAGGTACTTATAAATACCGGTGCTTTCGGTTGCGCCATATGTTCTGTTAAAGATAAAGATAATATCAATATCCTTGCAGGTGTCGGAGAGCTAAAGGCACTTGAAGAAAAAGAAACGATAAAGATAGTCTGTCAGTCTATAGAACAGGGAAAAGCGGCAGGCATAACTTTTGTGCCTGATTTTTATTCTCCAGGACATATTCACTGGCCTGTTTCTGTACCTCACAGCTCTTTACTTTCAAAAGAGATTTCTCGAACCGATGTATTTCTTCCTATATATGCAGGTGATAAAGCACTGGGATTGCTGTATGTTATACCTGCGGAAGGCAAATTGTTCAGTGTGTCAGATTTCAGATTGATCGTCGCCTTTGCCGGTAATGCAGCTAATTTCCTTGAAAGGCAGAGACTTATGGAAGAGACAGCCAGAGCCGAAACACTGAGAGAAACAGAAAGACTCAGATCTGTTCTGTTTTCTTCTATTTCCCATAATCTTAAAACACCTCTTGCATCTCTGAATGCTACATTATCCAGCCTCAGGCAGAAAGATGTGAAATGGGATGAAGAAACCCTTGAGGAACAATTAAGTTTTATGGCTGAAGACCTGAAAAGAGTGACAGAAAATATAGAGAAACTTCTGGACCTTGCCAAACTTGAATCAGGAAGCTGGAAACCTGAGAGGGAATGGTTTGAACTCAGAGAAATTGTAAGTACTGCCGTAAGGCGTCTTCCTGAAAATCAATACAGACGTCTTAAGATTGATATTCCAGATGAACTGCCACTTTTATGGGTTGATACGGTTCAGATTTCTCAGGTCATCCGTCATCTTGTGGAAAATGCTCTTGATTATTCAGAGTCTTCCTCACCTGTAATGATAGGGGCAGATTTTCAGGATAATAATATCAGATTCCGGGTCGAAGATACGGGCCCCGGTATTCTTAGTAATGAAAGAGAATTAATTTTCCGTAAATTTTATCGCGGTCAGGTGGCAAGAGAAAAATCAATAAGAGGGACAGGACTCGGCCTGTCCATATGTCTTGAAATTATTCAGGCTCACGGAGGACATATCTCCGTAGAGGATTCGTCATACGGGGGAGCAAGATTTCTTGTGTCTCTTCCTGTAAGAGATGAGAAGTGAAAACAGGTGGTTTTATGTCACCGGTTACGAGCCATGAGAAAGGAATGTAAGTATGGATAGTAATAAAGAAAAAATTCTTGTAGTGGATGATGATGTGCAGATAAGAAGGGCTTTGAAGAATGCTCTTTCTGCAAGAGGTTATGAAGTGCTTCTTGCTTCTAATGGTGACGAGGCTCTTGAAATTGCGTCTCTCGAATTACCGTCTATGATTATTCTCGATCTTTCCATGCCGGGAATGACAGGACTTGATGTATGTAAAGAGTTAAGAACGTGGTCACAGGCTCCCATACTTGTCCTTTCTGTTCATGATAAAGAAAAAGATAAGGTTTCTGCCCTCGATCTGGGGGCAGATGATTATCTGACAAAACCATTTAATACAGGTGAATTACTTGCAAGAATAAGGGCTCATATAAGGAGAGCAAAACAGGTTCCTTCTTCTGTAACAGTTTTTGAGTCCCGTGGACTGAAGGTTGATCTTTCAAGACACCAGGTTTTCCGAGATGGTCAGGAAGTGAAACTTACGAAAACAGAGTTTTCCCTTCTTCAATACCTTGTAAAAAATTCAGGAAGAGTTGTAACATATACCATACTGCTTTCAGAGGTATGGGGGCCTGAATATGAAGGTGATACTCAGACCCTCAGGGTTCATATCGGAAATCTCAGGAAAAAGATTGAAGGAGATCCGAATAGACCGAATTTTATCCTTACAGAGCCCGGAGTTGGTTACAGATTTTATGCAAATAATGATTAGAAGTAAAGAAATGGATAGTCTTCTGTTAATACTTTGATTTAGAAAAATGGCTAATTCTCCAGGTTTTAGCAATAAAAAAAGCTACTGACCTGAGTACCGTAACAGGTAAAAGGGTATCCATAAAAAGCTTCTGACTGGCGGGCTCTGGAGAAGAAAAATTAGTTTTTTATATAGAATTAAAAATTAAATAAGGGCTAATTTATTGTCTGTAAAACAAATTAAATAAGGCAAATTA
>JAKPQU010000188.1 GCA_029555925.1 Bacillota bacterium | reverse complement strand
TTGGCCAACATGAGTCACGAGATAAAAACACCGCTTAACGGTATAATGGGATTTATAAGCCTTCTTAAAAAAACTTCTCTTGATACAGAACAGCAAGAGCTAGTAAAACAGGCGGAGATTTCCGGTCATTCATTGACGGGTCTTATATCTGATATACTTGATATTTCAAAGATTGAAGCTGATAAAATAGAATTGAACACAGAACCGTCAGATATAAGAAATCTGATAGACGAGGTTGTAACTATATTTCTTCCTTTGGTAAAGGAAAAAAACATACGGCTGTCAGTAGATATAAGTAAAGATACTCCCAAAGTTCTTGACCTGGACACAGGCAGACTTAAGCAGATACTTATTAATCTTATTGGAAATGCCGTCAAATTCACAGAACAGGGGGAGGTTTCATTATCAGTCAGAACCCAGGAAACTACAGAAAATAACCATAGACTTCTCTTTAGCATAAAAGACAGCGGGATAGGAATTGCAGAAAATGATTTTGAAAAACTTTTCAAAAGCTTCAGCCAGGTTGACTCTTCGACATCAAAAAAATATGGCGGCACCGGACTGGGACTTGCCATATCCAAAAAACTGATTGAACTAATGGGTGGGGTAATTACCTTTAAGAGCACAGAAGGATATGGCTCCAAATTTGATTTTTTTATATTAGTACAAGCTTTTGCCGGACAGATAGACCCTAAAAACAATAAATCTGCGATTACCAACAAAACTAAATCTTCAGATCTAAAAATACTGGTGGCGGAAGACAATCCCATAAATCAGAAGCTCATATCGCATATACTTTTAAAAAACGGATTTGATTACGAACTGGTTTCAAATGGATTTCAAGCTATGCAGGCTCTTAAAAGAAGTGATTACAGCCTTATCCTTATGGACTGTAATATGCCTGTTCAGGACGGATTTGAAACATCTAAACAGATAAGAATAATAGAAACACGATATCACCCAATAATCGCCATAACAGCCGACTCCTCTGAGGAAGATATCTCAAAATGTATAAGCAGCGGAATGGACGACTTTATTTCTAAACCTTTTGAACCTGATGAGTTTATTAACAAAATAACTCACTGGTTAAAAAAAACAGAACCCGGCTCAGATAAGTGAGCCGGGATTATTTTTACTCAAACTTTACAACCGGAACCGAACCTTCCCTTCCCTGCATATCTTTTATGTATACCTTTACCGGCAGTGAAGGATCTCCAGGCTTATAGATCAGAACATAAGAGTTAAGAACATACTCTTTAAC
>JAKPQU010000176.1 GCA_029555925.1 Bacillota bacterium | reverse complement strand
TTTCTTGACTCAGTTAAGGTTTTGAACATACTATTCTTCTCCCCCGTCTGAATCATTTTTTATTGACGAATAGAAGTTAAATAATAATGAAGAATAGTAGAATATAAAGTGTATATATAAAAAAGTAGGTTAAGGAGTGATAAATGAAACATAGAGTTATAATCCTGCTATTATTTATTCTAACTGTGGGCTTTCTGGGTGCAAAAAGTCCAGATCCTGAAGCAATAGTGGGAAAAATTGATAACATTACCTACACTTATGCCGAATATGATAAAATACTTTCCAATTATTACGCTTATTATCATAAAAAATGGGGACATCCACTTTCTGCAGAAGAAAAAGCACAATTAAATAATCAATGCTGGGAAGAGTTGGTAGGTCGTTATATCTACGATAAAGTTATAAAATCTAGAAAGCTCACTATAACTAAGGAAGAACTTTTACAGGAAGCTAAAAAGAATCCTCCTGAAGCGGTAATGCAAATTCCTGAACTAAAAACTAATGGCGAGTTTGATTGGAAAAAATATGAAGATGCACTGAATAATATTCCCGAATTCAAGAAAGCTGTTTTAGAAGAAGTAAAAGCTATTTATAAATATCAAAAGTTATTGAATACTATAAGAAATGAGGTCACTGTCAGTGAGGATAGCGTCTATAAAGAATGGTTCCGAGATAATGACCTCGTGGATGCTCAGATAATCTGTTTTGATGCCAATAAGTTGACTAATATCACAGCTACGGAAGAAGAAGGTAGAGAGTATTATGAATCCCATAAAGAGCAGTATCGCAAAGAGAACTGTCGTTCTTATCGTTATGTAAAGATTCCCAGAGCCCCTTCAACAGCGGATTCCTTAGCCGTAAAAGAAGAAGTGATGAAGATATATCAGGATTTATTGGCTGGAGCAGATTTTGAAGAAATGGCAAAAGCTAAATCTCAGGATCCTGGTTCTGCTGAAAAGGGAGGTTATTTAGGCTGGTTCGGAAGAGGTCAAATGATACCTGTCTTTGAAGAAACAGCCTTTAAAACACCTTCTGGACAAATAGCAAAACCTGTTCTTTCTAATTATGGCTGGCATATCATTCAAACTTTAGATCATCTTCAAGGACCAAACGGTGAAGAAGTTTTAGCTCGTCATATTCTTCTTCGTATTGAGCCCAGTGAGACCACTTTACAGCAGCTAAAAATGGATTCTTTCACCTTATATCAAAAGGCACAGGAGAAAGGGTTGCAAAAAGCCGCTCAAGAGATGGGCTATAAAGTTGAAGAAAGTGGAGTTTTCCAGGAAAAAGACTCATTTATTAAAGGGATAGGACGAGATACCAACTTGGTTAGTTTTGCCTTCCAAAATCCTGTGGGGTCAATTCCTAATATCTACTATTCACCCAACGGTGATGCCTATATTTGTGAGGTATCGGATAGCATATCTGTTTATTATACTCCTTTTGAAGATGAAAAAAGCAGAATTATGAACACTATCACTAAAAATAAAAGAAATAATTATATGAATGAATATGCTCACAACTTCGTTCAGAACTTTACTCCTGATCAATATCTGGAACAAGC
>JAKPQU010000122.1 GCA_029555925.1 Bacillota bacterium | reverse complement strand
ATCTTTTTTTGTAACCACAGACATTCCTCCGGCACTGAAATCTTTTGATATAAACTTATATTTCGGCACAACATCTAATGTGTCATACTCCTGTTTCAAGTAAAAAAAGCCTTCCACTGCGATCGGAACTCTTACATACTGCCTTCTCTGAACCTTGAAAACAATCTCGGGAACATTAATGGAAAGATACTTTATATTTCCCTCTTCCCCTACAGAAATAACCGAGCTGTTAAAAAGATATACAGCCATCTTTGAATAGACTCTTATCTTTATCGGAAGTTCAGGCGGGAGCTTTATATATGCACTTTTATATATCGGAATTCCGACGTGTGCCACACCTGTCTGAGCATTATAATCATGAATTACACTTTTGTACCTGCCGCGGTGCATCTTTTCTTCTACTTCAATTTCCATTGGGAGATTAGCTGAAATACTGGAACTCGCATATACTTTTTCTATAAAATCAGACATACCATCTCCCCCTTAAGTCTTAAAATAATCTACAATCGTTTGAAAAACAGACTGCACTTTGGAGTTTTCTTCAGACTCCTCAAACTGTATTATATATCTTTCAAGATTAAAAATCTCATCTCTTTTACTTATTATTTTCCCTGATATCATTATATCATTTTTGCCCATAAATTTTAGCTTAATACTTTCCCCTCTCAGTTTAAGATTTGAATAGGCCACAACCGCCACAAGCCTGTCTACGTTGAAATCCACAAGAGTACCTCTGAACTGTCCATCTATTATAACAGGGAAAAATACAGGAATACGAAAATTTTTTCTTTTTGTTGTATACTGAACATCATTCTTGACTTCCAGTGTAATATACTTTTCATCGACTGCCGTACATCTTCCGAGTATTTTATAGTTGCCGTTGTAAAACAACTCTATATTTACAATATCTTCTAATTGTACTTCCTGTCTGGGAAGTGTAAGAATAATTTTTGACTCATGATAATCTATAATTTTTACGGTTTCAGTAACTCCTTTTAAAGTGATTTTTATATTGTTTCCCCTGTAAAGAGCCATTTTAAGCGCTAGAAAAAGAAAGCTTTTATCCATTTCTCACCTTACGAAAATCGAGAGCAG
>JAKPQU010000102.1 GCA_029555925.1 Bacillota bacterium | reverse complement strand
TTTCCTCTCCTGGAGCTATTCTCTTTTTCATACACAGGGATTGCTCCAGATGGAGTGGAATTTTTCAATTCTGTTTTTTCATTGCCCTCTGTAATATATTTTCGGGAAATTTCTCGCAAAGCTGCAGCCATCTCCAACAATTTGAATACTACAGCTTCGGGGCCTTGATTATATATCTCATATGCTTCTTCTTTTGTGAGGTTATACAATCCTATTACTTTTTCCATAGTAAAAGATATCCTTGGTCGATTCAAAAAATCCTTCTTCGGAAGGAGAAATACTTCACTTGGCTAAATACTTACAATAGCTTTAATCTCCTTCTCTCAGCTCTTCTACTATTAAAAGTAATTTCCGGCAGTTTTCACATTCCTCTATTGGCTTTTTTGTATTATTAATGACATTGCTCATCTTTTCTCTTATCCTGAATATTCTTTTTTGATTATATGACTCATTCAGAATAAAATTTTCATTGCTTTTTGTCAAGAATTTTATTATAATTTATATGCTATCTGAGTAGTAACAAAATCTTTATGATTAGGAGGTTATTTTGTGTATAAATTTTTGTTATTATTTAACCTTTCTCTTTTAACCCTCGTTTTTATTTTTACAGGCTGTGGAAATGACTCTGTAAGTATAGTTCCAACTGCACTCCCTACAGGAATAGTTACTCCAACTGTCCCACCACCTCTTGACGATTCGCAACTGCAAATCTTAACTAATTCTGAAATAGCTTCAAATAAAAATTTAAAGTCCTTAATACTCTATTCGATATTTGAAGAAAACACAAATTCTTCAGCTACCCAGGCAAACGGACCAGTAACTCAAGTATTAATAAAATCTTCATGTCTCTTTATGAAAATTTATAAAGGTGTAAAATCTTCAGATGAACCAAGCTTGAAGGATATAAACAATGAGGTAAGAGAAATCAGCAATCAAATAACAGAGATAAATAATGAAATAAAAGCACTTCAATCTCAGCTACTTATTGGTCAGGTTGATATAATAGCTTATATGGCATCAATGGATACAAAGGAATATGAAAGTAAGCTTGAGAGTGTCTACTCAACCAACAGTCCTCTGGGATTTTATTATTTTTCAGATCAGGCTTTAAAGATCTCTCAGGACCCCAATAACATACATTTAGATATTCATGTTCCTATGGCTAACCTTCAGAGTAAGAAAGATGACTATAAAAAATATGTAACTGTTGGAGGAATGCCAGTTCAACCTATGGTTGACGGTATTTACAGAGATTTAATATGTCCTCTTTCAGGCCCAAGTGTTCTTAAGTCTATTGCAGATTATATCATAGTTCACAGTAATGCGTCGGACGCAAATAGTGCTATGAATGCTTATCTTTTACTGGAGAATTATTTTATCAGGCTTATTACACATCAGTTGCAGGGTGCTATCATATTGACAAATGTATGGAATGATGACCCCAATGATCCAGGTCAGGCAACGAGCAGAACTTATGTTAATACTACATTAAAAAAACAGCTTACTGAAGAAGTTGCCCAGTTTCTATCTGTAGTAGATTATATGGCCATAAACCTTGTAGACTACAGAACTGCCGATAATTATAAAAATGAGTCCTTTTATCTTGGCACTAGCTCAGGACTTTCTAGCGATTATATCTATAAAAATATGCTTGCCCGTTCCAGATTTTTATGTGCACAGATAATGAGTATTTATGGAGATAACTCTTATGGCCTTTATGGTTCTATTGTAACTCCCTATGACTATTCTCCTGGTATAAACAAACCTGCCCAGAGTATTTCTCTTGAATTTACCTCCGGAGGTACTGTTATTACCAGGGGAACCGCCCAGGTTCAGAAGATAATAGGACAATATCCCTATACATTATGGAAAGGGACTACAGTATCACCTGATAACACATGGTCATTTTTTGAATTTTCTCCATCTTCTGACGTGGCAGCAAAATCATCGTCATCTGCGATTCTTGATTACAATCTACCGGCAGGCATCTATGGAGTTTATCTTAATGATGGCGGAAATACAGATGCTCCATGGTACCATTCCTCTACCCTGCTTGGCGTAGCAAAGATACTTTATTATGACCCCCGTAATCCTACTACAGGGACAACAGTCCCAACAGAGACAAATACTGTAAAATTCGGTTATTTTTCAGCAAGATGGAACTGGGGATATCAAGCACTGAATAACAGTTTCATAGATAAATGGAATATATTTACTTCCTCTGACTTCCCAAACGCCACCTTCTATCCAACAAGCTCTACATCGGAAAGGATAAATAAGATAAGTTTTTATTATCCTACATGTCCTGGCCATAAATATGATAAACAAATTTTACGTTTAATATTATATTTTAAATTTAAAACTGAACTTCATAAGGCACAAATATTTTTTCATATATGTTATGATCTCCACTTTCATACCTCTGACGGTGGAGCAAAACTGATCAGTATAGGTAGTAACGCTGGAACATATAATACGACTATATACCAAATTGAAAAGGAATATAATGATGTTAATATTTCCAACGTATCTATGTATGGAGTAGGCGGTACTTTCTCACCAGAAGATGTCACACCAGATTCTTATAACTATTTATGCATAGGCTTGGGTGCTGACACAAAGATCAGTTCAAACTGTCATAGTGATGCATCAGGATCAACCATATGGTCATTACAGCCTGTATTTACCAATAAATATAATATTTTCCAGTAGAAGGTTTTATACTTAGTACCGTAACAGGTAAAATGGTATCCATAAAAAGCTTCTGACTGGCAGGCTCTGGAGAAGAAAAATTCGTTTTTTCTATAGTATTAGAAATTAACCAGGGGTTAATTTATTGTCTGTAAAACAAATTAAATAAGGCAAATTATTTTTCTTCGTAAGAGTCTGTCAGGCAGAAGCTGATAAATGGTTACTAAGTTATCTGGATCGGTACTTAATCACGGTGGACTTGTCCAGATATGGAAGAGAATGCGTGATATCTTTATTAGCTGGTATGAAGAGATAGCCACAGAGGGTAGACAAAGTTCTTATCTTCACGCAGATGAAACAGGGTGGAGAGTAAACTGACAAACTCATTGGTTGTGGTGTTTTACAAATAAAGAACTTACATATTATATGATAGACAGGTCGAGAGGTTCTCCAGCCCTTTGCCGATTTTTCAAAGATGTTTTCCGGGGTGTCTTGATTACAGACTTCTGGAGAGCC
>JAKPQU010000080.1 GCA_029555925.1 Bacillota bacterium | reverse complement strand
TAGAAGATTTTGCATCTGCTATGGGGGCAGCTTTTGATGTGGAAGTTTCCCGGGAAACTGTTGAAGAGGAAAAAGTAGAAGAACTGGCAGAAGAAAAACTGGAAAATATTCTTCCTGACTGGAAAGATGAAGAACTTGATGATTACGAGTCTCCGTCTTTGAAGAAATTACTTGATGCAGGAAAAGGTGTATGTAAAGGAACAGTTCCTGCCAGAGAGCTTCAGACAGTAGTACAGGATGTGAGAAAAGAACTTGATAAAGCCATAAAAGGCTTTGCAGAGGTGAAAGAAGCAGGGAAGATGACGTCTTTCACCGAGCAGGAATTAATGGTAAGAATTGATAGAGCTTTTGATTTACATAAAGAAGCACTGAATGAAATTAATAAATATTTTACCGATAAAAATAATGACCATATTCTGGATGGGCTTGACCTGGCACGATCTGCTGTTAATAGATTGTATAAATCTTTTGTTCTGCTCAACCAGACAAAATGGGGTGATAATACACTTGGAGCAAGGCAGGGGTGGGCAGGAGCTTCAAAACTTGCAAAATCTATAGAGATGGAGGAGAGTAATGTGGATATAGTAATAGGAGGAGAAAACAAAAAGTATTATACAAATCCCAATTTTGAAAGGGTCAGACAGGAACTTGATATGTTAAAAGCAGGGAAGCTCTCTGAAGAGAAATTCGCTGCTACTATAGACTGGATGATAGATAATATTGCTTCAGCCAGAAAAGATTCAAAAGCAATAGATAAATCATCCTTAACAGGGGATAATGCAAAAATAATTGAAGAAGTGCTCAAGGCAACACTTGAAGCACTGGACACCTATGAAAAAGGCCTGGAAGAAATGAAAAAATACTTTACGGATAAAATTTCCGTACACCTGGATAAGGGTTTTCGTATGGCCTTTGAAGCAACACAGGTAATTTCTCAGATACAGCTGGCTTCCGAACCTGCAAAGGAGAAAGATAAAAAAGAGGAAAGCAAGTAATCTAGGTGGTGCCAGCGTTAAATATGGCACCAGTTAAATCTCTGCGTGGCGCTCTTATGCAAAAAAATAGTATCCGTAAAAAGCTTCTGCCTGGCGGGCTCTGGAGAAGAAAAATTAGTTTTTTATTATAGAATTAAAAATTAAATAAGGGCTAATTTATTGTCTGTAAAACAAATTAAATAAGGCAAATTATTTTTCTTCGTAAGAGCC
>JAKPQU010000067.1 GCA_029555925.1 Bacillota bacterium | reverse complement strand
CTGACATAGATCGGAGATCAGAAACATTATCAAAAAATTCTTCTTTCTTATCACTTTTTCTTTCTTTTTCGTATTTATCTTCAGTTGATATTTTCTCCGGCATGGCAGAGGGTTTCTCTGCTGTTACAGGGGGACCGTTTTTTTTAACTTCTGACGAAGGTTTCTGAGAAGCAGGTTTTGTCTGTACAGAAGAAGCTGCTGAAGTAGTTTTATTTTCTACTTTCATATATATTATCCCCTTTCTCTTACTGATCTGAGCATAAGCATGTAATAAAAGTTTTTCTCCCGTTACGCATCACGATTCTTATTAATACAATGGAGGAGTTTTTCCGTATTATTATTTATTCTCTCACAGAGAATTTCTGCCACATTAAGACTTAAATCAGGATACACTTCCATCATATAAAGAAAATCATGTTTTGAAATGACATAAAGTTCGGCTTTTTCAGAAGATACCTTTGCAGATAAACTCCTGGAAGTATCTGAGATCACACCCATTTCACCGAAGACATCTCCATCTGTAAGAATTGAAATTTCCCTTATATTTCCGCTATCCTGCTTATATATATTTACTCTACCTGTTTTAATTATATAAACATTATCTGCCATGTCACCTTCATTGAATAAAACAGTATTCCAGTAATACTTTTTCAATTTAATCCTGGAAGAAATTCTTTCCATATCCGTAACGGATAGAACTTTTAAAAGAGGTATAGTACCGGGTAAATCTGATTTCTTTTTAATAATAATCTCTCTGGAAACAGAATAATCTCTGAGATAATTAATAAGCCTGACCGTTGCCCGGTCAAGACGATTGCAGAGAATTTTTATAAGATTAGTAATTAACACAGGATAACGTTCTAACATATAAAAAAAATCATTTTTAGAAATCACATATATGTCGGATTTTTCAGAAGTTACCATGGCGGAAAGGGATCTATCTCCGTCTGAAATGACTCCAAGCTCACCGAACATGTCGCCTTTATCCAGAGTAACAAAATCCCTTGTATTATTATATATTTTTACTGTACCTGATTTAATTATATAAACGTCTTCCGAAAAATCACCTTCTCTGAAGAGCACTGTATTTCTGTCATATCTTTTCATTTTAATCCTGGAGGACATTTTCTCTATTTCTTCTTCCGAAAGAACGTTAAAGAAAGGAATTAACCCGAGTATTGCAGATTTTCTTCCCTGTCTGTTCAATTCATCTTTAAGGGAAGAATCTTTTATAAAGGGATAACCCATGGAGAGATAAGATTCACTCATGCCATCCCTGTCATATTGATTGAATTTTCTCATAAGCACTTCGAAACGTATCCTGTTACTGGCACTTTGATAAAGTAGCTCAGATGCCTTATCGAGGCGGGTTTTATCACTGTCTTCAAAATAACGTTCTATTTCCGAACACTGTTCTATGGCAGACAGAAGTTCACATTCTCTATAAGAACATAATTTTTCTTTAAAATAATCCAGAAATTCTTTCTGAACATGATTTTTTGCAGCAAACAATTTATCTTCTTTCTTTAATCTGTAAAAATCCTGTAGCTCTGTCAGAGAAATTTCCTTCTGAGTCTTATTTGCCTTTTTAAACTGTTCAGTCAATATAATATTTGTCCTGTGATTGAGTCCTGAAATAATAGATGCAGAGCCTTTTATTGATGTCAAAGCCATACGGAGAGCCTCTTTATTCACATAATAATCCAGGAATTCAAAATAGCCGGAAGGACAGGAAATACTTAAAAGATCTTTTAACAACTTACCTTTTTCTAAAAGACTCTCCCCTGTTTTTTCAATACATGCTGCCAGAAAATCTCTGTCTCCAGGCAATCTATCCGGGAAAACAGGCAATAGCTCTCTCCCTGTATCTTTGAAGTCCGAAATATTATTGTTAAGATAATTCCTTATATTTAATACATGACGTTTCAAGGATTGAATATAATAGTCAGAATCTTCCTTATCTCTCAATTTATCGACAGCTTCATTTATATACCATAAAGAAGAGGCTTTTTTCATTTCACACATCCTTTCCCGCATATTAACTCGATAATTTTTAAATCCAGAAGACCTGTCCGCAGTTTTTCAAGGCCTTCAGTTCCTGATGTTATGTCTTCCTTTGCCACTGCTCTTTCCATTACCTCCAGTGCTTCTTCCAGGTTATCAAGTCCTTCCTGAAACAGCTCGGTAAAACCTTCCATTGCAACCGAGCTATCTGAAGAAGAAAACAGTTCTTCCAGTTCTCCGTCCTGTATGTCATAAATAATATCTCTCAATTCATCAAGATACCTGTATAGTTCATCTTCATTGCCGGTAAATCCCTTTTTAACAAGACCTTCAAATCCTCTGTAAAGTGAAGAAGACAGGGCAAGTTTTTCTGCTTCATACATGAGGAAATCTTCTTCACTTAAGGGGGTAAATCTTCTGAACAATTCTATTTCTTCATAGATTTCATTTAAAAGAGGAGTAATCTGGCTGTTAATCTCTTCTATTTCATCGAGACAAAAATCTTTATCAGACCTCTCATAATCTAAAATATTCTCATTTATCAGATCAAAAAGTTCTGCCGCCTTTTCGGAACAGCTCTTTATTTTATCAAAGTCCGGCAGGTCATCTCTGAAATCATCAATTATTTTCTTTATATAATCGGAAGTAAAATCACTTCTCCCATTTATATGATATTTCAACCACCAGAAAAAATATATGTTTTCCATAAATAACCTCCTTTGATCAGTTATCAGTGAGCAGTTACCAGTGATCAGTATTCAAATCTCTGTTCATCATTCAAAATTTTCCCGTAGAAAGTTCCAAACCATGAAGCAAGCCTGTAATCCAGGATATACTGAATTGTTTCTCTCTACCAGGGCATCAGGGTTTTACCGCCCATATAATGCACTCCATCTGTATCCAGGCCGGCATTTGACGTAATAAGCAACGGATCATTGAAAAGTTTTTCCAGCAGTTTCCTGTCATTTTTACTCAATATCTGCCTCTTTAATCCATACCCAGGGTGATTTCTATCTCTGTTTTCCCTTGTTTCCCTGCAGACATCATAGTATTTAAAGTCTCCCTTATTTCCATCCCATGTTATTTCCACAGAAAGACGTCCCGGAAGCCTTTCTCCAGAGTCATTTATAATTTCTTCATACAGTTGAA
>JAKPQU010000045.1 GCA_029555925.1 Bacillota bacterium | reverse complement strand
ACTGGCCTCTCCTTTTTCCTATGGTGAAATCTGTTATAAAATCTATGGATTCTTTAGAAGCTTTCATGAAACAGGAAGGTCTGGCACCTGTAAAAGAATTTATCGTGACAGGTGTTTCTAAAAGAGGATGGACTTCATGGCTTACGGGAGCAGCAGGAGATGCAAGAGTTAAAGCTATTGTTCCGATGGTAATAGATACTTTGAATATGAAAAAACAGATGGAACGACAGGTGAAGATATACGGAAAAGCAAGTGACAAAATACATGATTACAGGGATACTGGCATACTTGATAAACTTTCTACTGAAGAAGGGGGGAGACTTCTTTCCATGGTTGACCCTTACTGTTATAGAGAGAAGTTAACTTTGCCAAAACTTATTGTTAACGGCACGAATGACCATTACTGGACACTTGACGGATTAAACCTTTACTGGGATGAGCTTCCCGGGCCAAAATGGATCCTCTATGTTCCGAACAGCGGCCACAGGCTTGAAGATACGGGAAGAGTCATTAATACTGTTACTGCATTTATCTATACCATTTCAGGAGGACAAAAATTTCCTGAACCGGCATGGCTTTTTAAAGATTCTCTTGAAGGTTCTGACCTTACTGTTTCCAGTGATATAAAACCTGTTTCTGTTACAGTATTTAAAAGTTTTTCAATGGCAAAAGATTTTCGAAATGCTACATGGGAAGCGGAACCGCTCCGGCCCCGGAGAGGTATATATGATTTCCATATTGAGAAACCGGAGAAGGGCTACTGTGCCTTTTTTGGAGAAGTTAATTATGATATAAAGGGAAGAAGTTTCAGTCTTTCTACTCAGATAAAAGTAGTGAGCAGGTGAAACGTGAGCGGTGATCGTTGAGTGTTTTAATACCCACTTTATATAGCACTACCCATTATGTGCTGCTACTCATTACTCAGCTGTACTATTGTTCCGATACCCACTTTATATAGCACTACACATTATGTGCTGCTACTCATTACTCAGCTGTACTATTGTTCCGTCACTTTTAAAGATCACTGTACCGTCTTTATCTGTACGATATATTTCAATATTTCTGTCTTTAAGTCTTTTTATGGTTTTTTTGCCTGGATGGCCGTATTTGTTCCCTTTACCTACACTTATGACAGCATATTTGGGCGACACAGCATTGAGAAATTTCGGTGTTGTAGAGCTTTTACTTGCATGATGGCCTACCTTTAAAACATCTGCTTTCAGATCATAACCTTTTTTCAACATTTCCTCTTCCGATACATCTTCCGCATCACCTGTAAGAAGAAAAGACGTTTTCCCGTAGCTGACCTTCAGGACTATGGAATAATTATTTGTGTCGTCATATTTTTCACTGTTAGGAGCAAGTATTTTCACTTTTATCGGACTATCAAAATTAATATCTTCTCCTGCTACAGGTTTATCGATTTTTAGTTTCTTTTTTTTGAGTCCCTTCAATACATCGCTGAAGGTTCTTGTGTTTTTGGAGACTCTCGGCATATATACTGTGCCTATGTCAAAGGAATCTACTACCTTATCCATCCCTCCGATATGATCGCCGTCGGGATGTGTTCCTATAAGGACATCTATTTTTTCTACTCCCTCTTTTTTCAGATATGATACTACAGTATCTCCGCTGCTGTTCTCCGCTGCATCGATTAACATATATTTATTATGAGGACTTTGAATCAGTATGCTGTCACCCTGACCGACATCAATAAAGTGGACTTTTAAATAGGCGGATTTCCCTGAAGGAGCAGGAGTCTGGTTTGATGGTGAATACCCCTCTTCAATACACCCTGAAAAAAGGATAAAGAGAAACAGAAAAAAAAGCAAAATCGAAATTCTTTTATACATAATTTTTCTCTTACCCTTCACGCTTCACGCTTCACACTTCCTACTTCAGTTTTTCCACTGCATCTGCTTCTGTCTTCACTATATTTATAATAGAAGTAAATCCTGTCATGTCAAAAATTTCTTTTATATGATCCTTCATTGCAAAAAGTACGAGTTTACCTTCAATTTTTTTCAGTTCCTTTGCTGCCATTAAAATAACTCTTAATCCGGAACTGTTTATATAATCCAGATTTGTGAAATCTATGGCAAGTTTCTTCTCTCCCTGGCCTATGATAGCTTTTACTTTACTTTCGAATTCCGATGTTGTTGTGGCATCAAACCTTCCGTTCAGTTCAAGAAAAAGTATATCTCCTTTTTTATTTTCCGACACTTTCATACAATTATCCCCTTTCAAATTCATATTGGTCATATAAAATTATATACAGATTAGCAAAATCCTTCTTCTGAATAAAAGAGATTAATAAAATCGTGTTATATTTTTGTCAGTACTTATATACTGGATTTTTTTATAAACAATTGCTCTGACCTATAATTTATGTTAATATTTACTGAAGTGAGAAGTGGATAGTGAAAAGTCAGAAAACCTTATCTAGTCTGGTTTATAACATATT
>JAKPQU010000018.1 GCA_029555925.1 Bacillota bacterium | reverse complement strand
TTGAAAAGTTCAAGGTTCTTTCAGGCAGGTTTTTGAGGACGGTCTATTTCAGGGGCTACTACTTCAAAATGGATCTAGAGACCAAAAAGTATCATTATTTCAGATAACAGCGGGTGATCTGGTGAAGGAAAATCCAACCATATATCTTATAACAGGACTTTCCGGCGCAGGAAAGACTTTTTTGCTTAAGGCCATGGAAGATGAAGGATACTATACAGTTGACAATGTTCCGCCTCATCTCATAAAAGACATGATAAACATAATCTGTACCAGCGAATATTCAAAAGTCGCTGTTGTAAGTGATATAAGGTGGAAAAATACAAAGGATCTTACAGATGTTTTTCTTAATATAGAGAATTATGTCAATCAGTCTGTGAACATTAAAAAAGTATTTTTATATGCGGATAAACAGATTCTTATGAAAAGATTCATGCAGTCAAGACGCGGGCATCCATTGGGAGTACCTACAGAAGATGCCATAGAAAAAGAGATGCAGCTTTTAAATCCTATAAAGGAAATATGCGATATTGTGCTTGATTCTTCAAATACAGAACCGTCACAGCTCAGAAAGCGTTTTTTTGAGATAATAAATGAAGGCAAAAGAACTCTTAAACTGAATATAGTTAGCTTTGGCTTCAAGTACGGTTATGTGGAAAACAGCGATTATGTATTTGATGTGAGGTACCTTCCAAATCCGTATTATATTTTTGAAATGTATAAACTTACAGGATTAGATCATCAAATAGCTGAATATCTTGGAAACTTTGAACAGACAGGTGAGACTGTCCGCAGGTTGTATGACTTTGCCTGTTTTGTACAGGACAATTACTCAGAGTCGGGAAGGATAGAGGCTTATTTCTGTATAGGCTGCACCGGAGGAAAGCACAGATCTGTTTATATAGCCCAAAGAATATATGAACTCATGAGAGAACAGAATAGAGAAGTAAGTATTTTTCACAGAGACATGATTAAGGAATGATATGAATGACCAACCTTGTTGCAATCGGAGGAGGAACAGGATTAAGCCAGCTTCTTAGGGGGCTCAAATGGTATGATGAGCTCAGTATAGTTTCGATAGTGGCTGTTACCGATGATGGCGGAAGTTCCGGGATAATAAGGCAGGATTTTGAAATTCCTCCACCAGGAGATGTCAGAAATAACATAGTGGCACTTGCGGAAAAGGAATCGCTTATAACAGATCTTCTTTCGTACAGATTTGAAGAGGGTTTCCTTGGAGGACATAATCTTGGGAATATTATTCTCCTAGCCCTTACAAGGATAAACGGCAACAGCTTTCCGCTTGCGGTAAAAAGTTTATCGGATTTTCTGAATACTAAGGGTAGAGTTCTACCCTGTTCTTGTGATATGCTCAGACTAGTGGCATCATTTGAGAATGGTGATGTGGTTTTCGGTGAAACCAGCATAAACCGTCATGGAGGAAAGATCAAGGAAGTTTGGCTTGACACTGTTGCGGAACCATTTTCAGAAACCATATCCTCACTTGAAAAAGCCGACCGTATAGTTCTTGGTCCGGGTTCATTGTATACCAGCATAATAACAAATTTTCTTGTTCAAGAGATAAAAGACGCGATAAAAAAATCCGGAGCGGAGGTTATATACATATCCAATATAATGACTCAGCCCGGGGAGACAGAAAACTATACCCTAAGTCAGCATGTAAGCCAGATAGAATATTATATGGGTCGTAAAATAGATAAAATAGTGGTAAACGATTCTTCATTTCCTTTGGATGTGCTTGATAGGTACAAAGAAAAAAATTCAATTCCGGTTATACATGATATGAGCGATAATAGAATAATCACAGGCGATATTGCTTATATAATAAACCGTGAAAAGCCTATAATAAGGCATGACTCTAATAAACTTGCGAAAATAATAGTCTCCCTTTTGGAGTAAAAAATGTCAACATTTTCTGAAGATCTAAAAATGTCACTTGTAAATACAGAGTTCCTTTATCCTGTTGTTGAGCTTTACGGAGCTATAAAAGGTAAAGGCGATTTTGTGATTGAAGGAGAAAACCGGCATCTTAAAATAACTGTAAGCTCCATGAATTCAATGAAAAGAGTTTATAAGCTTTCAAGGGAGCTTTTCGGTGAATGGATAGCCGCATATGTGAAAATGGAAAGAAGGCTGCGCATAGGGAGAATGGGAGAGGTACTCCTCAATCTTGAGTATGTCGACAAGGTTCTTTCCGGAGAAGGAATTTCTATATTTGAAGATTCCGTTCCCGAAGCTATAAAAAATGATCCTGTTAAGTTTGGAGTTTTTCTTAAGGGGATGTTTCTTACAACAGGATCAATATCTATGAAGTCGTCCTACCATATGGAATTTTTTACAGATATAAGCGAGAACTATGCGGACGATCTGATAAAGGTTTTCCAAACTCTTGCGGGAGTTAAGGCCAACTATCTTGTAAAGAACAACAAAATAAAGCTATATATAAAATCAAGTCAGGATATAATAAATGTTTTGGAGCTGATGCAGGCTCACAGGACAATTGAAAAGCTACAGGAAACTTTAAGGGTAAGGTATCTGAAGGGAAGTGTCAGCCGTACTATAAATTTTATCAGTGCCAATGCCGAGAAAACAGCTCAGAGCTCTTCTAATCAAATAAACGATATCAATTACTTAAAGCAGTCTGTCGGACTGAACTCACTTGATGAGAAGTCGCAAATCATTGCTCAGTACAGACTGGAAAATGAAGAAGACAGTCTTAAGGATATGGCTGATGCACTTGGAATGTCCAAATCAACTTTATATAATAAGTTGAAAAAGATATCTGAGGTTGCTCAGGAAATAAGAAAGAATAAAGAATAATTCTTCGCTTGTGGGGTGAAAGTATGAAGTGTCCTTTTTGCGGATACGAAGACTCTAAAGTTCTTGATTCAAGACCCGTAGGTGACGGAGTATCAATAAGGCGCAGGAGAGAATGTATAAGCTGTTCGGGAAGATTCACCACATATGAAAGGTATGAAGACAACAAGATACTGGTGGTTAAAAAAGACGGAAAAAGAGAGCAGTTTGACTCGAAAAAGGTTATGAACGGAATCATAAAAGCTTGTGAAAAAAGACCGGTTACATACGAACAGATAGAGGATATGGTTGCGAAGATAGAGGATAAACTTAGAAAATCAGGAAAAATTGAAGTTCAATCCAAGGATATTGGCGATATGATTATGGAAAAACTAAAAATTGCTGATCAGGTGGCTTATGTACGTTTTGCATCTGTCTATAGAGAGTTTAGGGACATAGATCAGTTTCTTGCTGTTATTAGAGAGTTGAAAAATTAACCAGTCTTTAAGGAGGTACAAGTATGAGCGATACAGTTGTTAAGCTTACTAAGGAAGGGTATGAAAAGCTGAAAAAAGAAAGAGACGATCTAAAAGAAAAACTAATGGGAGAGATAGCCTACAGAATAAAAGAGGCAAGAGAGCTCGGAGATCTTTCTGAAAACAGTGAGTATGAAGAAGCTAAAAACGAGCAGGGAAAGATTGATTCCAGAATAAAAGAGATAGAGTATATACTGGACCATGCCGAAATAATTGAAGAGGAAGAAGACTCTTCTGTTGTAGGAATCGGTAAAAAAATAAAAATAAAGGATATGGCTCTGGAGAAGGAAAAGCAGGAAAAAATAATAACCCTTGTTACTTCGCAGGAAGCCAATATAAGGGAAGACAAGATAAGCGAAGAGTCTCCTATAGGAAAAGCCATAAAGGGCAAAAAGGTAGGAGAAACCATAACTGTAAAAACCAATTCAGGCAGCAAAAAAATAAAGATAGTTCAGATTATAAATGAGGATGCAGGAAAAAGGTGAACAGATAATTTGATAATAACCGGAGGTGTTTTCTAATATGGATATCAGGCAACAACGCATAGATGCGATAAACGAGCTTAGAGAAAAGGGGATAAATCCGTTTCCCTACAGTTTTAAAAAAGATATGTCCTGTGAGCAGATACAAGGAAAATATGACGGAGTTATCCAGCCTGAGCAGATGATAGAAGCTGACAAGATTTCTTTTGCCGGAAGAACCATGACGATAAGGCATCATGGAAAGTCTGCATTTTTAACCATAAAGGATGACACGGGAAGGATTCAGGCTTACATAAGGTTGGACAGAGTCGGGGCAGAAAAGTATGAAATTTTTAAGAAGTATGTTGACCTTGGTGATTGGATTGGAATAGAAGGTTTTCCTTTTAAAACCAAAACAGGAGAACTTACCATACTTATTGAAAACTTTGAGCTGCTTTCCAAATCAATAAGACCGATTCCTGAAAAATGGCACGGGCTTAAGGACAGAGAAGTAAAGTACAGACAGAGATATGTTGATATGATATCCAACGATGATGTTATAAAAACTTTCCGTACTAGGTTTGAAGCTATAAGACTTGTAAGGGAGTTTATGCACTCCAGAAAGTTTGTTGAGGTTGAAACGCCTATACTGGAAAGCATAATGGGCGGAGCCAATGCAAGGCCTTTTATTACTCATCTAAATGTCTTTGATACTGATATGTATCTAAGAATAGCACAAGAACTTCATTTGAAAAGACTTGTGGTCGGAGGAATGGAAAGAGTTTTTGAGCTTGGCAGAAATTTCAGGAATGAAGGGGTCTCATTTAAACATAATCCGGAATTTACTACAATAGAGATATATCAGGCATATGCAGATTATTCCGATATGATGGAGCTTACCGAAAATCTTCTTGCATATCTTGCTCAGAATATACATCACAGTAATAAGATAGTATATGACGGCAGTGAAATTGATTTTACACCACCATTCAGAAGAGTAGATATGAGGGATTTCATAAAGGAAAACCTGGGTGTCGACATTCTTGAGGACAGCGACGAAAAGATACAACAGTATCTCAAGGGTCAGAATGCTCTTCCGGAAATTCTTGATAAGTCTCACTATATTGATGCTCTTTGGGATATGGTAGAAAGCAAGCTTATACAGCCTACCTTTGTTATGCACCATCCCGTTGAGATTTCTCCTCTTGCCAAGAGGCACAGAAAAGATCCGAGAGTAACCGAAAGATTTGAGCTCATTGTATATGGAAGAGAGATTGCTAATGCATTCAGCGAGCTGAACGATGCAGTTGACCAGTACGAAAGATTTAAAAAACAGGCTGATCTTAAAGAAAAGGGTGATGATGAAGCCCAGATGATGGATAAAGATTTTGTCAGAGCTCTTGAGTATGGACTTCCTCCTACAGGAGGACTTGGTATAGGCATAGACAGAGTTGCCATGTTTCTTACCAACTCTCCTACGATAAGAGATGTCATAGCCTTCCCGATAGTAAAACCTATTCCGTTTGAAGACGAAGAAAAGGATTTTGAAGAGGAACAGGGAAGCAACGAATAATTCTGAATTAAAAATTAACTGAAAGTAACTAATTGTAATCTAAGAACTTCTTTGTTGTGTAATAGATAATGCGTATAAAATCAATAGCTGTTGAGAGGAGGACATAAAATGTCAAAAAGATGCGAGATCTGTGGCAAAGAACCCAGAGGCGGCAATACGGTTGCT
>JAKPQU010000016.1 GCA_029555925.1 Bacillota bacterium | reverse complement strand
AGCCTTTTTATTCAGCATGATAGATGCCCTTCAGTTGAGACTTCAGGTATTGAATATCGGTATCCCCTATGAATATGCAGTTATGGCTCCATATATTATTACAATTCTTGCGCTTATCTTTGTAACAGGTAAGGCGAGAGGGCCTTCTGCTCTGGGGAAAGTCTTTGAAAGAGAAGGCTGATGATACCGGTACTGGCAGGACTTTTATTTTTCAAGAGAGAAATATAAAGAAAATTGATAGAGGAGGTTTTTTTATGTTCTTAAAATTACAAACAATAGTATTATTCCTGTTAATAACAGTAACCTTTGTTCTGGCCCAGTCTGATAAAGAGTGGAACGAGAAAGGAAAAGACCTTTATAAACAGGACGAATACGAAGAAGCTATTAAATGTTACGATAAAGCTATAAAACTTAACCCCAAATATGTCGATGCCTGGAATAACAAAGGATGGACTTTATCCTGCTACGGTGAATATGAAGAAGCTATTAAATGTCATAATAAAGCTATAGAACTTGACCCCAAATATGTCAATGCCTGGAATGACAAAGGATGGGCTTTATACTGCCTTGATAAATATGAAGAAGCTATTAAATGTTATAATAAAGCTATAGAACTTGACCCCAAACATGTCAATCCCTGGTATAACAAGGGAGTGGCTTTAGAAAAACTTGGTAAATATGAAGAAGCTATTAAATGTTATAATAAAGCTATAGAACTTGACCCAAAACATGTCGATGCCTGGCTTGACAAAGCATGGCCTTTATTAGAACTTGGTAAATATGAAGAAGCTATTAAATGTTACGATAAAGTTATAGAAATTGACCCTAAATCTACCTATGCCTGGTTTATCAAGGGAGTGAATTTATACTACTTCTCTGGTAAATATGAAGGAGCTATTAAATGTTACGATAAGGCTATAGAAATTGACCCCAAATATATCGAGGCCTGGTATAACAAGGCAGGGATTTTATACGACTCCGGTAAATATGAAGAAGCTATCAAATGTATTGATAAAGGAATAGAAATTGAGGGGGAAAAAGCTTATAATATTTCATCCAAAGGACTCTTATTAAGTAAACTTGGCAAACAGGATGAAGCCCTGAAATACTGTGACAGAGCTTTAGAACTTAGTCCGTACAGCCTGGATGGCTTGGAGAATAAAGGTCTCGTACTGGCTGAAGAAGGTAAATATGAAGAAGGACTAACATACTGTGATGAAGGCCTGGAAGTTGATCCTGAAAATAAAAGTATCATGACTGCTAAAGGTGAAATTTTATATAAACAGGGTAAATATGTAGATGCTATACGATGGTTTGATAAAGCATTATCAATAAACCCCGATTATATGAGAGCTAAAAAAGGAAAAGAAGAAGTTTTAAAGGCTTTAGAAAAGTAAATTGAGAGTGAAAGGGAGGCAAAGATTTTGTCTGTTAAATTAACAAATATTTTACAACTCTTTATTCTGTTCTTCTGTATCTTCTCCATAAATTTTATTGTTCACCCTGAAGATATAAAGATCGGGTATATCCGTAATATCACATCTATTGATCTGAACGGCGACGGGAAGAAAGAGCAGATTGTGACAAAAATTTACAAAATTAATGATTATGCTTCCTGGGAAAAATTAATTGTCCTTGACAAAAACGGGAAAAAAATATGGGAGAGTCCCGAATGGGGCGACATAGGTTCTCCCATGGTCTTCGGCGTATCAGAAACAGGCTCCAGTCTCCCCCAAATAATAAATGATATTGACGGAGACGGTTTTATTGAAGCAATTATAACTCAGCCTCAATCAGATGTCTGTCCCCCGGCATTTGATATTCTTCGCTGGAAGAATAACAGATTTTCTCCTGTTAAGGGAGGCACACTTCTTGATAAGCCTGCAGGCTCCGGCAATTATTCCTGGAGTGTCAACTATGACATCGGTTCAATACTTAACCAGAAACAAAGATGGATAAATAAATTCATATCCGTTTCCACTGAAGGGAAATATACTGTCGAAATTTTTTCTTATACAGGCAGCGGCACTATCACAGGCGATAGTCTTCATATTGGAAAGGCTGTTGTTTACGGTGATGAACTTGGATTTCATATAGTAAAATGGATTGAACCTGTAAAGGATCTTCAGGGAAAAAGTGACTCAAAAAAAATTCAGGGACAGCCGCTCCTAGATTTACTGGATAAACATTATACTGCCATAAATAATAAAAAATTTAAAGACGCTTATAATTGCAGGAGTAAAGAGTGGCAATCAGCTCACTCTTACGATGAGTTTTATTCAAACTGGGAAAGTAATATCACTATTGGCATAAGGGATCTGGAAATCCTCTCTCAGACAGAGAAAAGGGCTGAAGTTAAAATCGAATTGTATTCGGTAGATGATACAGGAAACGGGAATAAGACAGGCATTTATACAGGAACTGTATGGATGATCAATGAAAAAGGGGACTGGAAAATAAATGAAGTTCAGGTAAATGAAAAAAATAATTAAGGAGGAAAAAGTAATGGTTAATCACAGGTTCATTGTTTTCTTATTAATGAGTATCTTTATTATAATGACTGCAGCTATTGTTATGGCAGGTGATATTTTCGATGCCATATACGCAGGAGACCTTGCACAGGTGAAATCATTGCTTGCTGAGAATCCAGATCTTATTAATACTGAAAATTCTGCAGGAGAAAAACCTTTATTCCATGCAGCAAGGAATGGGAAAAAAGAAATAGTGGAAATTTTTCTGACTAAAGGTGTGGATATTAACGGTAAAGACAAGTATGGCATAACAGCTTTACTGTATGCGGCAAGGAGTGGTTCAAAGGAACTGGTGGAATTTCTTCTGAATAAAGGGGCGGATATTAAAGCTAAAGATGCCTGGGGCGATACAGTTTTACACTATGCAGCACAGGGCGGGTCACAGGAATTAGTGGAATTTCTTGTGAATAAAGGGGCGGATATTAACGCTAAAAATAAGTATAGCAGAACAGCTTTGCACTATGCGGTATCGAGTGGCTCGAAGAAGGGAATAGTGGAATTCTTTGTGAATAAAGGCTCGGATGTGAATGCTAAAGATAAGGATGGTATGACGCCTCTGCTCCACGCAGCAAATAATGGATCAAAGGAAATAGCAGAATTTCTTCTGAATAAAGGTGCAGATGTGAATGTTAAAGATAAAGATGGTATAACACCTCTGCATGCTGCTGCAGTTTTGCATGCTGATAAAGATAGTGTTTCAAAGGAATTAGTGGAATTTCTTATAATTAAAGGTGCGGATATTAAGGCCAGAGATAATTTTAGCAGGACAGCTCTGCACTATGCGGCAGTGAGCGGATCAAAGGAATCAGTGGAATTTCTTATAACTAAAGGGGCAGATATTAACGCTAAAGATAAGTATGGGAAAACTCCCTTAAAACTGGCAGAAGAAAATGAATATACTGAAATAGTTGATATACTCAAGAAGAATGGAGCCAGGTAGGGTAATAAGATAAAGAAGTTTTTTCAGAAATTAGGAAATTTCATAAAGAAGAAAAACCAGTTAACTATACCTGCTGATATAAAGAGGCTTTCTCTTTTTGTGTAATTGCTTCGTCGCCTCGCTCCCCGCAATGATAAAATGCTGACTTTTTGAATAAAATAGTGAATAAACTATCTCCCGATAGCTTTTAAAGCATCTTTTCGGTATATTTCTACAAATATTTTTTCAGGGTCAAGCTCCAAAACTTTATCATAACATTTAATAGCTTCTTCATATTTTTTCAGGTCTTTTAAAGCAAGTCCTTTGCAAAACCACGCATTGGCATTATTAGGGTCAATTTCCAAAGCTTTATCATAACATTTAATAGCTTCTTCATCTTTCTCAAGCCTGTTTAAAGCATTTCCCTTGTTATACCATGTAATTGCTTTTTCAGGGTCAATTTCCAAAGCTTTATCATAACATTTAATAGCTTCTTCATCTTTTCTTAGGTCTTGTAAAGCACGCCCCTTGTTAAACCATGCATCGAAATCATTATCGGTAATTCCTGTTGAATTTGTATTATTTACAAGTTGGCTGGTTACTTGACTTTTGCCTTCAAATATCTTTTCCGGTTCTCCCGGTTTAAATGCCTGAACATTTGAAGGAAGTTTTCCCGGAGAAACTGTCGACATACATCCAGACTCAATAACAATAGATCTTTTCTTGTTCAGATCTGAAAAACTGACTTTACCTTCTGTCACATAAACAGAAGTATTCCCATTATTTTCAACATTAACAAAAAATTTTGTTCCTAAAACTCCTATTGCTGAACTGGGTGTTATTAGCTGAAAAGACCGTCCAGTTTTTTTAAATTCTACATAGACTCCTCCCTGTTCAATCTTAATTTTATAAGTCTGAACCTCTACAGTACTGTTGCTTCTTATAGTAAATACCGAGTGATCTTCGTAAATTAAAGTTACTCTCGTGTCTTCTGCTGTTTTAACTATCCCACCCATTTCTATCGGGTAAAGCTTATCTGGCACTATTCCGAAATCGTTTAACGTAGCTATACCTCTTACCAGTTTTACAAAGCAATTGCTTAAATGATTATATAGTTTCATTTGCCCCTTCATTACATTATCTTTTTTACCGCCATACCAGTTTGCCTCAATAGTTTTTTCAATATCATTATTCTGAAACAAAACTCCTTCAAGTTTCCCAGCCCAATCTATTTCAAATGTGTCAAGTTTGCCTTTATACTCATAGGGCCAGTTTACTTTGCCTTCAATTGTTGCGTTAATTTTATCCGTATATTTATCATAGGTTCCGCTGATATTTCCTGAAAGTGTTGCCATATTGGAGGCAGAAATAGGAATTTCATAGCTCGAATAAACGGCATTTCCTATAGAACCTGTAACCAGTCCTGTTTCATAATTAATAGTAATAAACATGTCTCCTCCCACTGAATCTCCTGATGAGTTTTTACTTTTAAACTTACCAGAAAAACTTTCTTCTAAGTTCTGAGGATATAATGTTTCACCGGAATATATGAGTAAAATTAAAAATAATAAGAAAAATTTTGTTATTTTAATCATATAATTGCTCCTTTATTATTATGAGTTTTTTGTTCCTTATATTATATTCTCCATAGCTTTTAAATTTCCCTACTATATTAAACTATGGAGAGCTTCTTAAGATAGGTGTTGAAATGAACATAACAATTCTTTACCACATCTAAACTTCTATTTCTACAAGAGAAATCTCTCTGGGCTTTGGAGGTTCTTTTATATCCTGTAAACATAAAGATAAAACTTCTCTGGCGTTTGCAAGTAGTTCTTCGAGAGTATCCCCCTGTGTATGACAACCTTCTATTTCAGGAAAATCGATCCAGTAACCATCATCTTCTTTATAAATTATTCCTTTATATTTCATTTATCCCACCTCTTTCAATCTTTTCAGTAAATATTTTTCTAACCCTTTTTTAAGGGTTTTCTTTGTATATACAATCGTCTCTCTGTGTTTTCCTTTTGCAACCCTGCGATGAGAGCCTTCTTTATTTGTTATAACCCATCCATTTTTCAGATATAATTTTAACATTTGTTCACCCGTTAAAGGCATTGTGAAGCATCACCCATTATTATTATAGCATAAAACTATCCAGACTTCCCGGGCTCCGGCATTTAATTTAGCACCTGTGGCATCATACCAGGTTTATCTCCAGTTACAATCAGGTGTCAGGTGTTGATTTCAGGTTTATAATTACTCAACACCCAACACCCGGCACCTGGTAACTATAAATGAAATTTCCTATTATTTTTATTACCTTGCTGAATAGACCCCCGGATCAGTTAGACAACCGGCAGTACCGGTCCAACAATATACTGGAGCGGCGCCGGATAAACCAATCAAATCCTCATCGCTTAACTCTGCCTTTACCAGTTCTATGTCTTCTCCGGTAAAGTCAAATCCCTCTTTCAATACAAAGGCCTTCCTGGTTTCATTATCTTTACACTCATTTACACTGTTTCTAAAGTCCTCGTCATTCTTCATTCTTTCTACAAATAATTTTGCTGATTCAAGACTCATAAAAATAACCTCCTTCATAATAAATAAAATTATTATAACATAAGGTTGTGAAGAATTTGTGAAGAAGCTGTGAAAATCATGTGAAGACAGGAAGTAAACAGGACTGCCTGGAACAATGGAAACAGAGTTACCCGTCTTTTACAGGATTACCCGGCAGAAATATCCCGTTAAATCCTGCCTGTTGAAAGTGTTTATGTGAACGCTCCCACCGCTAAATCCTAAGGGATTATAGCGGAGGCTTCTAGAGTATCCATACTCAGAGACTCCGTTCCGAGTCTTTTTATATACAAAGCTGAATTATAGTCTCTTGGAATTATTAGATTACAAACAGGACATATATGCGTCCTCATAGATAGACTTTTATTTACCATATTTCCACAGCCAGAGCATATCTGGCTTGTGTATTTTGGGTCTATTGCAATTACTGTTTTACCTGATATTAGAGCTTTATATTTCACTATAGCAAAGAATTTTCCCCATGAAACATCAGAGATTGATTTATTTAATCCGGCTTTAGCACCTGCATTATTAGGAAGATATTTTCCTTCCTCATCCTGTTTTGGTTTTGGCCTTCTTTTCATTCCTTGAATATTCAGATTTTCATGAATTATTACATCAAAATCACAAAGTAATCTATTGGCCTGTTTATGAAGAAAATCTTCTCTCTGGCATTTTACTTTAAAGTGGGCTTTTTGTAAGGCTTTCAATATCTTATACCACTTCTTTGTTCTTTTCTGTGTAACTGAAAATTTTCTCTGAAGTTTCTTTAATTTTTTCTCACTCTTACGGAGATACTGAGGAACTTCTATATGAGAGCCATCAGAGCCATAATAGAAGTCTATTAGCCCTGCGTCAATTCCGATAGATTTTGATAAGTCCTGCTTATGCTCTATATGAGTATGTGTTATCTCAAAAGAGAAACAGGCAAACCACTTACCGCCATCTTTTTCTATTGTCAGGGTTTTTATTGTTGCTTCTTTCGGTATCTCTCTATGATAGACTATTTTTATTTCTCCTATTTTGGATACGGTTATCTTATTTCCATCAGGATGAACTTTATATTGAGGATATGTTATAGATTTCCATTCTCCACGTTTTTTATATTTTGGATATCCTTTACCTTCATTGAAAAATCCTTCATAAGCGGTATCCAACCTCTTTAAGGTATTCTGTAATACCTGGGAATGAACTCCTTTATACCAGGGACGGTCTTTTTTTAGCTCTGGAAGATTATCGGCCTGACTATAATAATCTGCTTTCCCTGGCACATTACACCAGATAGAACTAAACAAAATACCAAATATTCCCTCTATTGTAGTAAGCAGGTTTACTGCTGGTAATTCTTTATCTTCACTATAGAAAACCTGCCCCATTGGAGAAGAAAGGATAATATTATTAAGACTCTTCTCTATGGCTTTTGCAGATTGCCATATCTGGTAAGAAGTAATACGTTCAGACAGTGACCAGTTATAGAGATGACGGCACATGCTGAAGGTATTTTCTAATTTATTTTCCTGTGATTTACCCGGGTATATACGGTATTTATATGTGCTTTTCATATTTATTTTCTCCTCTATATATTATACCAGAAAAGAGATTATTTTTATAGCTTTGAACTAATCCAGGTTATACGACGCAACTCCGAATTCATCTCCCTCTAAGCCTAATCAGCTATAGAGGGAGTATTCTTCGGTTTTTATGATAAATATATTGCTCTTTTTAACAGGAGATTTACTGAACTAATCACCAACAGAGTTAATTGAGAAAACACCTTTAGATTAAGTTTTTTTTAATATTTCTTTTCTAAAAACCAGACTTAAATCTATCTCCATACCTTCAAAACCTTCAACTTTTATTTTATCTGATTTCGTATATTCTTCAGGAGTTCCATAACTATCATTATTCTTCAATTTATAAATATAAACTTCTTTTTCATCAGGATCTACAATCCAATACTGATTGACTTTATTTTTTTCATAAAGTCTTCTTTTCTTTAAACAATCTTTAGAAGCAGTAGAAGGAGAAAGAATTTCTATCACTATATCGGGAGCGCCGAGACAACTTCTATAATCTTCTATCTTATCCTCATCGCAGACAACAATAATATCAGGTTGAACAACATCAAATATCTCTTTATCATTCTTCATCTTACTTTTACTAAACCGAACATCTACAGGTGCAGCAAATACTTCACAGGTTTTATCAATCAAATAATTAGCTATTTGTCTGAATAATTCTCCCGATATTCTCTGATGATCCAGTATAGGAGCAGGACTCATATTATAAGGAACACCATCAATAAGCTCCCATCTTTCATCATCAGACCAGGTGAGGTAATCTGCATAACTATACTTTTTCTCTATATCTAATTTTCTCGCAACACTTTCCATAGATAATTCCTCCTCCACGATATCCATTTTATAGTGTATTTCATAACTTATTAGAATTTAAATGATTCGTAATGCGTAATGCGTAATGCGTAATGGGTTGTTATCCCTTCACATCACGCATCACGCTTTACGTATTACGAGTTTATTAATTATGGATTGTTATGAAACTAACTATAAACAAATATCTTATGATAACACTCCAGGTATTCTGCATTTATTATAGAATAATTATTTATATAAAACAACTATAGTTTTGCAGTTTTTATAAAACAGGAGTTACGCATTTTGTCATTGCGAGGAGCGGAGCGACAAAGCAATCCCAACAGTTTCTGTTGTAATAATGGGATTGCTTCGCTTCGCTCGCAATGACTGATTATTCTGTATTTTTTGCATAAGTCCTGATAAAATTGTTGATTTTATTGATTTCAAGTTAAAAGGTTAATGATTGGAGTAATCGGGTAGCCGAATTTGATACGGTTAATATTTAGGATAAAATTTTTTAGAATCACTTTAAATTTCAGGAGGTTAAATAATGCATTCAATAAAATTCTTTTTACTTATTATTTTAGTCACAGTTTTTTCTTTTACCGGCTGTAAAAGTGATGAGGTAAAGAACTCTTCATCAGGGAAATTAAAAATTGCCCTCATACTTCCCAGTGGTAAAGACGACCTTTCATGGGCTCAGAGCATGTATGACGGACTTATGGCAGTTCAGAAAGAGGAAGATATTGAAGTAAGCGTAACGGAAAAACAACCGAATCCGGTAGATGCCGGAACTGCGCTCCGTGACTATGCAAACAGAGGATTTAATATTATCATAGCCCATGGCAGCCAGTATCAGACCCCTGTATTTGATGTGGCAGACGAATTCCCTGATATAACCTTTGCCTATGGAACAGGTTTTGAACCGGCTCAGAATGTTTTTGCCTATGATACGCAGGCACAGGACGGAGGGTATCTATTCGGTATAATTGCGGCAAAAATAACAAAATCAAAGGTTGTCGGTATAGTAGGCCCTGTAAAAGCAGGTGATGCAATAAAGTACAATTACGGTTTCCGACAGGGAGTGGAAGCAGTGGACAAAAAAATTAAAATCCTTGAAACCTATACGGGAGCCTTCGGTGATACGGTAAAGGCAAAGGAAATGGCCATTGCCCATATGGATGCCGGAGCAGATATACTTACGGGAACTGCCCAGCAGACAGTCGGTTCCATACAGGCAGTATCTGAGAAAAAAGGAGTTTACTGGTTTTCCAATGATATGAATCAGACTTCCCTCTCCCCCGATCATATCATAGCCTCACAGGTTTATCAGTGGAAAGAAGTAATTAAATATATCATAGAAAATCACAGAAAAGGTAAACATGGAGGAGAGAAAATAAGTCTGGATTTTGCAAACCAGAGGCTTGCCATAGACTTCAATCCTGCCCTGGATTCTCTGATAACACCGGAAATAAAGAAGAATTTTAATGAAAATCTGGAAAAGATAAAAAAAGGAGAAATTAAAGTAAAGCTGCCGGGGGAAGAAGAAGTGAAAAGTAAAAAGTGAATGGTAAGCAGGGGTGTTTAAATAAACGCCCGGGATTAATGCGCATTACGCGTCACGAGAGCAAAACAGTAAATACACATCACCCATTACACATCAAGAAAAGGTGAAATATATCCGTGAAAATAGAAACAATAGAGCTTAAAAACATAACAAAAAGATTTCCCGGCGTTATTGCTAATGATAATGTAACAATAACCTTCAGAGGAGGGGAAGTACATACACTTCTCGGGGAAAACGGTGCCGGGAAATCCACCCTCATGGGAGTTCTCTACGGGAAATACACCGCTGACGAAGGAGAAATTTTGATAAATGGCAAAAAGATTCATATAAAATCTCCGAAAGATGCAATAGAAGCCGGTATAGGTATGGTTCATCAGCATTTTATGCTTGTGCCGTCACTTACCGTAACGGAAAATATTATACTCAATTACCCTTCTAAAAGAGAGCCTTTCCTGGATTTAAAAGAATCAGAAAAAAAAATCAAAGAGATTTCCAGTGATTACGGCCTTGATATAAACCCGGGAACTCCCGTATGGCAGTTGTCCGTAGGAGAACAGCAGAAGGTGGAAATTTTAAAATTACTCTACAGAGACGCAACATTTCTCATACTGGACGAACCTACGGCAGTACTGTCTCCTGGCGAAGTAAAAACTTTCTTTATTACCCTGAAAAAACTGCTCTCCAGAGGTTATGGAGTCATATTCATAAGTCATAAACTTCAGGAAGTCATGGAAATAAGCGACACGATAACAGTCTTAAGAAACGGAAAAGTCACGGGAGCAACGACACCGAAAGAATGTACCAGAAATTCTCTTGCATCCATGATGGTAGGAAGAGATCTTTCAGATATAGAAGAAAAAGATGGACAAGCTGGAGAAACGGTTGTTCTTTCCGTGGAAAACCTGTCGGTTGAAAATGATATGGGCCTTATGTCGGTAAAAAACATCTCTCTTCAGGTAAAAAAAGGTGAGATTCTCGGTATTGCAGGTGTATCGGGAAACGGTCAGAGAGAATTCTCTGAAGCCATTGCAGGACTCAGAAATATAAAAAAAGGTAAAATCACGCTGAAAGACACGGATATTACAGGCAAACCTTCTTCTTTTATCATAAATGCCGGCCTGTCTTTTATACCGGAAGAAAGAATGACATCCGGCATAATAAAAGATTTTTCCGTATGGGAAAATGCTATTTTAAAAAACCATGATTCTATGAGCACATGGCATTTTTTAAAATTTAAAAACATAAGGGAATTCGCCGGAAACCTTGTAGAACAATTTACCATAAAAACCCCTTCAGCAGACACACCGGTAAAAAATCTGTCAGGAGGAAATATCCAGAAATTAATCCTTGCAAGGGAATTATCCGCAAATCCTTCCCTTCTGATTGCATCTCATCCTACAAGAGGGGTGGACATAGGAGCAACAGAGTATATTCATAACATAATCCTTGAGAAAAGACGGGAAGGCATGGCTGTAATCCTTATTTCGGAAGATCTCGACGAAATAAGGGCACTCTCTGACAGGATTGCCGTCATATATGAGGGAGAGATCATGGGAATAGTTCCTTCTTCGGAAGGGATTGAAAAAATCGGACTTATGATGGGCGGAGAAAGAAGAAGTTGAAAATAATAGAAATTGCAGTATAATAAAAACAGAGGTGAATAAATATGATAACTCAATCCGTAAAAATCGATGAACATGGGCGTATTATGTTACCGGAAAAAATTATCAATGCTCTGGGGCTACAGCTTAATTCGGAAGTATTATTAGAATTATCCGAAACAGGGGCTATAATAAGAGGGAAACATTCTTTAAATCCTATTACTGAGAGTATTGCATCTATGAATTTACCGGTAAGTGACTGGGAACAGATGGAAAGAGAAATTGAAGCAGGACGGTTTAAATAATGTCAGAAAATATTTTTTTGGATGTCAATATTTTTATGTATGCATCAGGTAATTCTCATGTTTATAAACAACCATGTATAAATATTTTAAATGAAGTAGAATCAGGAAATATAATAGCGACAATTAATACAGAAATTCTTCAGGAATTATTATATCGTTATTACTATATTAAGTTACCTGAAAAAGGTATAGAATTGTGTAATAAAATACTAAAATATTCTTTAACTATTTTACCTGTAACAAAATCAGATATGGTACTGGCTATTGAAACATTTAATTCTTCTAAAGAAAAAGGAATAAAACCCAGAGATTGTATCCATGCAGCAACAATGAAAAACAATGAAATTTCCCGTTTAATCAGTGCTGATAAAGATTTCGATAATATAAATTTTGTTACAAGAATAGATCCGATTGTATATAATACCTTTTAAACCAGTCGTTATTACAAATAATTTATCTCCCGGCCAGGATAAAAAACAAATCAGGAAATTAGTAAACATTATGAAAATCAACAGGTATATTATATAATGGTGGTTATTTAATGGAGAAGGTGTAAAAAATGAATAATGATAAAAAATCTAATATAAGCACAAATATAGAAAAAATCCTTATAAAGGCATCTCTGGATGAAAAATTCAAAGAAACTCTGTTAAATAAAAGGAAATCCATACTTGATATGGAAGAATTTTCATTGAATAATATTGACAAAATGCTCTTAAGCACCATTTCTTCAGAGAGACTGGAAGATATGATAGAAAAATTTACGAACCAGTATATGTCAAGGAGAAATTTCCTTAAAGGTGCTGCAGCATCTGTAGCTTTACTTACTGGCCTTGCCTCAACAATATCCTCCTGCTGCCCTGTCCCAGTGACAGGAGCAAGGCCTGAGCCTCCCCTGGTATCGGAAACATTATTGCCTGAAGGCAACACCATCGATTACAGTTACAGCGGATTAAAAATAGTCATTCCGGCGGGAGCAGTAGATAAAAAGACAAATATATCAGTAAGTGTAATCATACCTCCTGCAAAACCTCCCGAAGGAATAACCTTCTTCGGCGAAGTTTATAACATATCGGGAGAAACATTTAAAAAAGACATTTCCATAATATTTCCGTACAGCAGTACAAAGGAAGGAATAAAAGCATATTCATTGAATAATTCGTTGTGGAAAGAAATACCCATCGAATTTGAAGAACACGAACCGGGTAAATATGTTCCGGTAATTAAAACAAAAAAAACCGGTATATACACTCTCGGTAAGAAAACATCCGTTCCCGCTGCCACACCGGCCAGTCACGGAATAAGGGCAGATTAACGGAAAAGGAGTCACTACATTGCACGATATAACAGTTGTAAATTTAAATCTCCTCTATATAAGATATTTTGATACAATAGACAGGGAAAGACATGTACCATTAGGCCCTCTTTATATTACATCTGCCCTAGAAAAAGCAGGATTTTCCGTAGATTTCAGGGATTATCAGATGGTTTCCGCAGAAGATCCATTCGACAGTAAGGTTATGGCAGATTTCTTAGAAAATCCTGCACCTGTCCTGGGGGTAAGTGCAATGACAAACCTTCTCCCATTTACAATCCTCGCCCTTAAAGAATTCAGAAAAAGATATCCTGAAGTAACTGTCATAATCGGAGGGGTTGGCACAAAAGCAATAGAGAAAGAAGTCCTTTCCTCCTTTCCCTGGATTGATATCATAGTAAGAGGAGAAGGAGAACTGACATCAGTAGAGTTATTGAAAACATTAAAGAACGGCGGAAATCTGAACGATATTAAAGGTATTACCTTTCGTGAGAAGGGCCATATCATAGAAAATCCTGACAGAGAAAGGATTACAGACCTTAATTCCTCTCTGTGGCCTGCTTTTCACAGGATAAATCTATCAGATTATAAAGGGTACGGCATGGTCACGTCCAGAGGATGTCCCTATCCGTGCACCTTCTGCAGCGTTGCTCCCATATGGGGCCTTACTCCCTATTTCAGGAGCGATGAAAGTATTATCTCGGAGATGAAATATCTACATGATAAATCAGGGGTAAAACTCTTTCTGTTCCAGGATGAATTCTTCCTTTCCTCTCAAAAAAGAGTTTTATCTTTCTGCAAATCTTTAAAAGAATCGGGATTAAATATAAAATGGAAAGCCTTCGGACGTATTGACCTGACAGACAGGACCACAATGGAACAGATGGCAGATGCAGGCTGTATTGAGATCAGGTTCGGCATAGAATCCGGCTCGGACAGAGTCCTGAAAATTACAAAGAAAGGCTTTACTTCCGAAGAATCGGCTAAAGTAATAACGGAAGCAGTTCAGATATTTCCCAGGGTAGATGCATTTTTTGTATGGGGTTTTCCCTTTGAAGACATGGAGGATTTCTATCAGTCTGTTTTTCAGATGATATCCTTTCGAATGATGGGGGCAAGGATACTTCCTTCCCTTCTCTGCCTGCTCCCCCAGACTGAAATATATAAAGAATATAAAGATAAAGCAGCTCTTGAATTCTGTGAAAACCTTTTTCCTGAATATATGATAACAGGCCATGAGGTAAGCAATTATATAAACATATCAATCTCTGATAAATACAGACACATTTTCAATTTTATAAAAAAATATCCCCATCTGTTTCCCGGATTTTTTCATATAGATCTTAAAAATAATATATTTCCGAAGCTGGAAATTTTAAGACAGTATGGTTTTTACCCGTCTGATCTCAGCAAAGAAACAGATACGGAATCCTGCGGAGCTCATTCACCTGTAATAGGAGTATAAAAATCATCAGATACACCGTAAATCTCCTGACTTTACCTGCCTAGTACTCCTCGGAACATCTAAAATGGAACATTTATAAAAAATACAGGTTACATCATGCCAATTTGCATTATAATTCAATTAAATATAAATACACGGGTGGCGCCGTGATATTTTTTCTTCGGAGCACCAGGCAAAGCAACTATGGTTGCCAGTCAGATGACATAACTCTCCGGAATCATACAAATATATTAAGCTTACCGCCTTTGCCTGTCATTCTGGCTATCTCATTATCTCCTATCTGAGCTGTTTTCGCCTGCATCTCTTTTGTTACTTTATTGATGCTCATAGAAGCGGTAGAAGTTACCGTATCATCCACTTTTATGTTCAATTTCTCCGCATTATCCCCTATACTGGCCGTTTTGGATTTCATATTTTTCGTTACTTCATTGATACTCATGGAAGAAGGGGGAGGCGGAGGATCTGATACTTTAATGTTCAACTTCTCTGCATGATTTCCTATCTGAGCCGTTTTTTCTGCCATCTCTTTTGTTACTTTGTTGATGCTCATAGAAGCCGTAGATTGTACAACGGGATAACTTCCCTGTAGAGATGTAGCACTATTAACCATTACTACAGAACCTCCTTTGAAGTCATCCCTGACATATATTTATTTATAATCATCCATGTAATTAATATTTCCTTACTTTTTATGATCGGCACATAAATATTAAACTTAATATGTCTGGCCAAGTTAATATAAAATAGGCTTATAGCAGCATATATATAAGCCTTAAGGAGTAGACTCATTCAAGCAATGAGACTCAGGTCTTATTACCGCTCCTGTAGCGGTAATAAGTTATAATTTCCAGTAAAAGCAAGTCTGACTGTCATAAAAAAATTTACCTTGATTTTTTAAAAATTTTATGATATTTTATTTTTTTAATGGCTTACTCAAATCATATAGCAAAGTAAGCCATTAATATTTAATCATCAGGTAAAGGGGTAATATTAACCTTGCGTATCAGTAAAAGAGAATATTATTTAAATATTGCCGGATCTGTTTCTTTACGTTCTACCTGTTTAAGGAGACGGTACGGCGCGATCATAGTAAATAAAGATGAAATAGTAGGGACAGGTTATAACGGCAGTGCCAGAGGTGAAATTAACTGTTGCGAAAGCAATATCTGTATCAGAAAAGAACGGAATATACCCCATGGAGAACAATATGAAAAATGCGTTGCAGTCCATGCGGAAATGAACGGTATTATTTCGGCAGGAAGAAAACTATGTATTGATGCCGATCTTTATCTTTACGGTGAAGATATAGATACAGGTAAAATAATTGAAGAAACAGCACCATGTGGCATATGTATAAATATAATTAAAAATGCAGGTATAAAAAGAATCATAACAAAACATAAAATTTTTGAGATTAAATAAGGAGTAAATAATTATGGTTAAACTGTTGTTCATAACACCTGATTATGCAAAAACTATAGAATATGCAGCCAGAACATCAACTGCCACAGAATGCATGGAAAATTCGGAAGAATTTGTAAAAAAACTTGTAAAAAAAGGGCATCTTTCTGTAGGACGTCACTGTAATGCATCCTTTGAAATCATATGCAGCCGTGCCTGCAGTCATCAACTGGTAAGGCACACCCATCTGGCATATACGCAGGAAAGCCAGAGATATGTTACATTTGACAGTGATTTTATCATACCTGAGAGTATAAAAAATAATAAAGAAGCAAAATTATTTTTTAAAAACAGCCTGGATCATATAAAAAATTCCTACAAAGAGCTGCTAGACATGGGAATACCAAAAGAAGATGCCAGGTATATGCTTCCCAATGCATGTCTTACCCGTCTGGTAGTAAGCGGGAATTTTCAGGGCTGGTGGGATTTTGTAAAACTTCGGACAGACAGAGCTGCCCAGTGGGAAATAAGGGAAATTGCGGAAGAAATAAAGAAAATCCTTATAAAAGAAGCTCCTGCTTTTTTTGACAATGACATCTTAAACAGACACGAAGAATCTCAAACAGAACAGGAAGGAATATAAGAGCAGGAAGGAAGTACTTTCTGTAATATTTCAATCAACGTCTCCAGTTTATAAGGTTTTGGGAGGAAAGCCTGAGGGCCTTTGCCGGCAAAACGCTCTATGACTTCCTGTTCACTGTAACCACTTGAAAGAATGACCGGTATATTTTTTGTTATCTTTCTCAGTTCACGAAATGTTTCTTCACCATCCATATGAGGCATAGTAAAATCCAGTATTATACATGCCAGGAGTTCATGTTCTCCGCCGGTACTGGACAGGCAGGAAGAAATAATGTTCAATGCTTCCTGTCCGGTCATGGCAGTTAAGACATTGAAGCCAAGTTTTTTCAGCATAGGTCCTGTTATATCCATTACAGCCTGGTCATCATCAACAAGAAGAACTGTTCCTTTCCCCCGCCAGTTTTTGAAACTATTCACATCTCTGAAGACTCTTTCTGAAGCATTTTTCAATGCAGGAAAGAAAACTTTAAAACTGGTGCCTCTTTCAGGTTCACTGTATAATTTAAGAAAACCTTTATGTCCTCTTACTATACCGAGAACTGCTGCAAGTCCGAGGCCTCTTCCTGCAAATTTGGTTGTAAAAAAAGGATCGAAGATTTTCATCTGAGTTTCTTTATTCATACCGATTCCCGTATCAGAGATTTCCAGATACACATAATCACCTTCAGGAAGCTGTTCATACAGATAAGAGCCTGACATATAAGAAGAGTCACAGAACATTGAACCGGTCGAAACAGATATAACACCATCCTTATCCTTAATGGCTTCAGAAGCATTGATAATAAGATTCATAATAACCTGCCGGATCTGTGTGGCATCTGCTTCTATGGCAGGGATATCTTTCTGAAATTTATATCTGATGATAGCTCTTCTGGAGATAGAAACTTCCAGCATTTGAGACATCTCTCTGACAAGGAGAGACATATTGAGAGGCTCTACAGAGATCCGTCCTTTACCTGCATAGGCAAGCATCTGTTTACATAAATCAGCAGCCCTGAGAGAAGTATTTTGTATTTCGGAAAGATAAAATTCTGCAGGAGAGCCGGAAGGCAAATCCAGAAGAGCAAGCTCTGCATTACCGAGTATTGCTACAAGCAGATTATTAAAATCATGGGCAATACCTCCTGCAAGCACTCCGAGACTTTCCAGTTTCTGTGTATGCTCCATCTTTTTTTCCAGCTTACGTCTCTCTTCCTCCGACTTTTTACGGTCTGTAATGTCCTCATATGTACCGAGTAATCCCACTACATGGCCTTCTCTGTCATAAAGAGGTATTTTGCTTGTCTTTAAATATCTGCTCTTGCCATCAGGTTTCGTCTGAGATTCTTCATAATCAAGTTTGGGTTTTCCCGTTTCCATTACCATAAGGTCATCGGAACGATAGTGTTCTGCTCTATCTTTCCATGGAAGCTCAAAATCACTTTTACCGATAATCCCGTCAGGGGAAGAACGTCCAGCATCAAGAGCAAAGAGTCTGTTACATCCCATAAAAATAGAATTTCTGTCTTTCCAGAAAACCCTTGCAGGGATTGTATCCAGCACAAGCTGTAACATTTTTTTTGACTCTACAAGCTCTTCTTCTGTCTTCTTACGGGCTGTAATATCACGGGAAGATGTCTGAATTTCCGATATAATTCCTGTTTTCTCATCAAAAATACTATGGCTTGTCGTCTCAAACCATATATACTCACCATTCCTGCGGAGAAAACGGTATGTTACGGTATAGATGACAGGGGTTTCCAGGATAGTAATATGAGACAGAGAGACTTTATGAATGTCTTCAGGGTGAACATAATCATAGGTAGAAGTTCCAATCATTTCATCAGGATTATAACCGAGCAATGTATGGCATGACGGAGATACATAGAGGAAAATACCTTCAGGTGTGTGACGGGAAATCATATCTGTAGAATTTTCGGCAAGAATACGAAACCTTTCTTCACTTTCCATGAGAGCTTTCTCTACTTTTTTTCTCTCTGTAATATCCGTAAAAGTTCCTACAACAGCGACAGTCTTACCGTTTTCCACGATAGGACTTTCTCTTATCTCTCCTATTACGCGTCTTCCCTTTGCGCTGATAAGTTCCAGCAGATAAGGTTTCTGCCTTTCGCCCGTAGCAATTGCTTTCTGAGTATTTATTACAGCTTCCCTGTTCACAGGATGGTCAGTTAAAAAATTACGCCAGTTAACAAGGGCTTCTTCCGGCTCACAATCAAGCAGTTCTCTTGTATGGGGGCTGATATAAGTAAGTACATTATCTGTATTATGCGAATAATATAAACTCGGTATATGTTCTATAATTCTGCGAAAATGTTCTTCACTTTCTCTGAGGGCACTGTCTGCTTCTTTCTGTCTTGTAATATTACGGCATATGCCAATATAACCGGTAAAATTATTCAAGGAATTAAATAAAGGAATGGCACTGGTTTCAAAAACAACAGGGTGTCCATCTTTATGAATCACAGTATTTTCCATATCTTTAAAAGGTCTGAGAGCTGATATTTTTTTTTCAAAAATAGCTTTAACTCTGATACTTTCTTCACAGGTCATAAAATGAAAAGGGGTCTTTCCTGTAATTTCTTCCTGACTGTATCCAAGAATCGTGTTACAATGAGGACTTATATAGATAAAAATACCTTTTCCGTCTGTTTCCCAGAGAAGATCTGCAGTATTTTCTATAAGATTTTGAAATTTTTCTTTATTCTCTCTGAGAGACTCTGATATATTACATTCTGCAATCCGTTGCTCTTCAGAGCAATGTAATTTCTCTTCAAGTTCTTTCACGCGATTTCTGAGAGTTTCTATTTCATCGCGAAGGTGTTTATCTTCCATAATATATACCTTTCGTCTATGCTTACAATCTTTTCTTCGGTTAATATATAAAATCCTCCCTGAAAAAATAAAATAGTGAACATTCCTATTAAATTAACATTTTGTTAACAATATACTATTGATAAATAAGTTCTGTAAAGCTAAAATATAATTATAAACATATAAGAAACATCCTGAGGAGGACAGAAAATGCAAATAGGTAAAAAAAATAATACCTTCGAACAGAAAGTAGAAGGCTGGAAAAGTTATGCAAAAATGCTGGATGATGTTATGGACAAAAATCCCGGTATGGATCCAAAAGATAAAATTACCCTTTCAAATTACAAAGAAGATATATATAGAGGTATAGATATAAGAAAAGCATGTCAAACTGCAGAAAAAGCAGGGGTAGCACTTATGCAGGCTTCATGGATTGGCGCCATACCTGCTGCTCTTCTTATGCCGGGAAACATTGCTGCCTGTGCCATTATGGGTACTTTTATGACGGGAGCCGCCCTTCTTACAGGAGGTATAATTACGGCAAGTAAACATCCAGATCAGCTTGTAGCGGGAATGCCGGGGAAAAATACCCTTGAGGTTATAGGCAAATATGTTGCTCCATATATTCAAAACAGGTATAATGAATAGATTGTGTAAAAAAATGACAGGTGGTTTTATATACAATAGTTTCCAGTAAAAATGAATCTACCTGTCGTAAAAAAACACTATCTGCAGTCATCTTCACATACACTTATATATATGATATAATAAATAATTATGAAATTACCTTATATAGGAATAAATAAAAATCTTAATAGAATAAATTCTTCACCTGCCTTCAGGAAAAAAGAGGATATATTTGAGAAAAGCTTTAAAGAGTCAGAAGACTTGAAGTTATACACAAATGTATTTCCATGTTTTTCCGTACCGTCTCTGAATAGCAATAACATAATTTCTTCCGCCTCATCCATTGCCGTATCTGCCATGTCTTCCCTGCAACCTTCGCCTTCCAGAGAAGCTCTGAAAACTTTAAATATAATCTATACAAATGATATACATGGAACAATATTACCGGTAGAAGACAAAAAAACTATCTCGTCCGTGAACCTTTCGGGGGTGTTTCTTATATGGGAAGTATCATAAAAAATCTCAAAGAAGAAACAAAAGGTAAAAATTTACTTCTTGACGGAGGAGATTTTGCCCAGGGCAGTTACGAGTCAGGTCTTACCAGGGGTAAAACAATGATAGAAATAATGAACAACCTTGGTTATGATGCAATAGAAATAGGCAATCATGAATTTGACTGGTCAAGAGAATCCCTTGAAAATATGGTAGGAGAATCAAATTGCCCTGTGCTCGGAGGCAATGTAATCAATGAACAGGAAAGGCTTCTGAACGGGATAGTACCATATACGATAAAAGAAGTTAACGGTTTAAAAGTAGGGATAATAGGACTTATAACACCTGAAACTAAAGAGATTGCCAGTCCGAAAAATATAGAAGGATTAAAATTCCTGGCTCAAAAAGAAACAGTAAAAAAATATATAGGGGAACTCAAAGATAAAGGTGTTGATCTCATAACGGTATTATCCCACTGCGGAGACAGAGAAGATGAAAAACTTGCGGCAGAAGTCAGCGGAATAGATTTAATAGTAGGCGGTCATTCCCATACAGCTATGGAAGAAGCAAAAAAAATAAATGATACAATAATAGTTCAGGCAGGCTGTCAGAGTAAGTTTGTAGGAAATCTTCAAATAAATGTGGATGGTCGTAGCAAAAAGATTGTATCATATAACAATAAACTTATACCTGTAACAAATCAGACAATTACTCCTGACCCGGAGATAGAGAAGATAATTGCTCCTGTAGTTGAAGAAGCAGGAAAGAAAAAATCGGAAGTCATGGGTATAACAGAGGTAGGTCTGACTCATGACAGAAGTAAGGTAACAGAAAGTATAATGGGGAATGTACTTACAGACGCAATGAGGGAAGGTACAGGTGCCTCTGTGGCAGTAATGAATTCAGGAGGTATAAGATCACAGATAAAAAAAGGTCAGATAACCTTCGGAGATCTTTACAGAGTATTACCTTTCGATGATGTTATCGTTTCTATAAATCTCACAGGCAAACAGATAAAGGACTTGATGGAAAACAGTGCTTCCAGAACCAGAGGAAATCTGCATATATCAGGCATGACTGTGGATATAGACCCTTCAAAACCTGCAGGCGATAAAGTGTCAAATATAAAAATCCAGGGTAAACCTCTGGACTATAACAGCACATACAGTGTAGCAACAGGTGATTTCCTTGCCAGAGGTGGAGACTGGTATGATACATTCAAAGAAGGTACAGATATTAAATATCATAATAAAATGATAATAGATTTACTTAAAGATTATATAAAAAGCCATTCACCGCTTACATCAGATACGGCTAAAATAGAAGGAAGATTGAATTTTTTATTTCCTCCCCGTTAATTGATGCTCTTCCGTTAGTACTTTGATATAAAAATATGTGGTTAACTTTCACCCTCTTTCAATGTAAAATAATTACAAGAAAGAGGGATGAAAGAAATGAAAAAACCACAAAATTGGGGACAAAGTTGTCCCAATCCTAATTGTAATGAGCTTTTTCCGAAACTCTAACGTATCTCCAGGTCTGGAATAAAAATTCTACTTTCTGTAAATATAGTCCTCTAAAAAAGTTTCAATTATACCTCTCGGAAACTATTTTATTCTTTGTTGCTCATGACATTATTAAATGAAGCAAGTATTATGGAAAATATGATTATTACTGACTCCTGATATATGTTTATATGAAATAAATTTAATATT
>JAKPQU010000010.1 GCA_029555925.1 Bacillota bacterium | reverse complement strand
TTTTATAAAAAAGTGCGAAAGTATAGTTTTAATGAATAGCTTTTCTATTCACCCCCTTCGTCATATTATATACGTGTCATTTTTGTAAGGAACCGCTGTTTAGCTTCAACTGAACTGATGTATTGTAAACCTGGGTATCTGATGGTTTGTACAAAGCTTTAGCGCTTCTTCCTGCTCCTCTGCTTATCGAACCGACCAGTTGCATTGATACACTGATATTATCATTCCCTCGTAACTGGAAATCAAGTTTTGAAATTGCCATATAGTTCTTCGGGTTTTTATAATAACCGGCTATAATGCGACAACTGGTAGCATTTGGATCTACGCTACCTGGTGAGGTCGCACCAGTATATTTCGTTACCTGTTTATAAAGTGCATATCCTTGGAAACTGGCAGGAGCTTTGGGTAGTCTCTTCAGACCGTAACGTATAAATGTTTTAAATAATGTAGACCCCTGAATATTTGTTCCGGAGCTTGAATAAAAACCCATTGTATCATGGGTAGTAGTGCTTCCCGGGCAATATAATATGCTTGTATATAATACTGGAGATACATCAATATTCGCCCCTGAAGCCGGATTGTAAACAACTGCTGTATTGGCAAAAGACTCCTGTAGATTGGAAGTAATTTCCTTCATGGTTACTGTATTGGTCTTTTTAAAATCACTTTCCAGTTGCTGTACTTTAGCTAGCGAGGAAATATTACTGTAAGCAAGATATATAACACCAAGCACTATAACCGACAGTAGTGTGACTATTAACATTTCTATTAGTGTAACGGCCATATCCTGTTTAAAGCGTTTCATAAATTTTCTCCCCTTTTATTAAAAAACTATTGCTTTATTTAACGGTGGTGTTATTAAAGTAGAAATTTTATATTGAGGAACAGCAGGATCCCTTACGTAGGTTCCTTTAGCTGTTCTGTCCCTCCAGTAAAGAGAAACAGTTATCTGTGCCATATATTTTGCGGCCTTTGTGGAAGGAAGAGGTGTAATAGTCTCTACTAATTGAGTAAAATTATTATTATTATCATCAACAAGGGCATCTTTGAAAATATTGGTATTCGGATCAAGATATACGTAATTTGCACGTATAATAGCACTTGCCCTGTCTGGTGCTGTTGGTGAATTGGGAGGCAACTGTCTTGCTACATTGTTTCTCCACGTAACCCAGAACTGCCTTTTTGCGACCCAGTCAGTCATACTATTAGGATCTCCCGTTGGTTCATATTTTGATGGGTTTCTTCCTGTAGCTCCTGATATACCAAATTGAGTATCACTTATTAATGTGTCAAGGCCTGCAGGATCATAAATACCTGATTGTGTCTGGTAAACAAGGGACCAGAAACATTTATATGGATTAACCAAATTATTTATTACTACTGTAGTTCCTACATAGTATGGATCGCCGGTTTGACTGGTAAGTTTAACGGGATCAATTAATACTCTCTTGGTATCGACCTCTGACTTGAGAGCTTGAATCAGGTCATCTGCTAAATTTTTTGCTTTTACCATATCATCTGTTTTTCTGTTTAGCAGGAAAATAGAAGGGAATAACCTTATTGCCATTAATAGCGACGTTGAGATAAGAAGTATCACTATAAGCACTTCTACCAGAGATAAAGCTCTTATGATTGCGCGTGACTTGAAAAATTTCATTCTTTGAAACCGCCTTTCTTTATTAATTTTTATATTGAAAATTTTTGCAAGTATTCATAAAATATATTTAAATATTTTTACGGTATCTTTATTTATATATTATAATAAAATTGATAGTATTTCAATAGATTTTAAAAAAATATTTATCTTAGTTAATTTTATTTATAAACTATACTTTTGCAGAATTTTGAAAAACCGTTACCCCGTAGGGGCAAGCGTCCGTACGCCCCTACAATGAGGCATAAGGCCTTGTGTAAAAAATGCAAAAGTATAGTTATAATAAATATAGGTAAATCTTATAATTAAACTTTATATTCAGAATATTTTAATTGTAATAGTTAAACTATACTTTCGCACTTTTTTATAAAACCTTTGATTTTATTGATTTCAGGTTGAAACATAGAAACTAATAAATTTAAGGTTTTTTCTGAAATCTGCGAAAATATAGCAGTTAAAGACCGAATTTTAATTATAATGAAATTCCTAAATGGATGAAAAATAAAATTGCTTGATTTAGTATATATTAATTCAGATTTAGCATGATTAATTTTTATAGTGACTGCTTTTATAGTGACATGATGTACAGGAGGGAACGCTATTCCCACATGAATGACATTCTATACATGCCACTGCGTTTTTGTGATGAATTATATATAACCCTCTTGAATACACAAGATATGTATGGCATCTATAACAGTTTTCTATTACATAGCTATGACTTTCCGGACTAATTTGCAAAGGTTTCCTGTATTTTCCAAAGAGAAAATTTATGGTATGTTTACAACCTATCTTAATTTCTTCTGCATATTTATTTTTTTTGGGTGATATATGGCAGTCATTGCAGGTGCTGGCTTTGTTGTGAGTTGATTTTTCCCAGCTATCATAATGGTCATTCATAATATGACAGGTATTACAGGATTTCGGATTGTCGATGATATAGCCCTGTATATAATATATTAATACTGCAGATATGAAAAAACAGAAAACTAGTAAAATTAGGATCAGCTTTTTTAGATTTTTACTTTTCATAAAAATATATTACTGCCAGTTATAAATAGTAAGTAAAAAAGCAGGTTCCTTTTCCTGATTATCGAGTGAATTAAATTTCTTTTTAAGTGTATCAAATTCCGATATGACATAACCAGATAACGTACGACCTGATATGTAAATTTTTATTCCATTTAATCCGGTCAATAATTTGATAGGTATAAAATCAAGGGGATATTCATCTTTAATCACACCATTTATATTAAGAAATTGTAACATATTTGATTTATCTGCGGCAACATAAAATTCATCTACCATAGGATTGGTGGCTATCCCTACAGGATTGTTTTTTACTTCAATCTCATTTATTACCTTCTTGTCTTTAATATCCATAATGACAATTTTACTGGTTTTGTAATTAACTAAATATAATTTGCTATTATCAGCATTTAAAGCCAGGTCTTCAACTCCATCACCAATTACTAAAGAGTTTTTTATAGTATTGGTTTCCGTATTGAAGATACTTACTGAATTCTGGAGGCTATTAAATATATAAACTGTTTTCCCATCGGACGAAATTACGGATTTAGTGGGACCTGCACCGGTCAGCACAGGTGGAACTATATCATTGAACGTAGTAAGATCTACAATATTTATACTACCTGATCTTTTATTGGTTATATAAGCTATTTTTTTATCTTTTGACAGTATGATACAGGAAGGTTCACTCCCTATAATTTTTTCCCTTGTTATAGTATATCTCCCGGGCCTTATTTCAACTAACTTGTTTTCCTGGGTTATACCATAAAAATTTGTAAGTTTGTCGGAATATACAGCATCAACCAGTGATATTTCTAATTCATGTGATGAAACTTTCAGAGTATTTAGATCAATAACGGATATATTTTTGTTATTTTTTATCGCATAAACCAGGGAAGGCGGGGCGTTTTTTAGTGATGATATTACAATATCTCTCTTATACCATGCTATATAAATAAGTACTATCAATAGAATTAATAATCCTGCCTGAAATCCTTTATTTCCAAGGACAGGATGGGTTTCTATTTTCCACCATATTGTCTGGTGCCATCCTTCTAATTCTTTGCCTACCACCTGTTTTGGCTGTACTTTTTTTACCTTAATTTCTTCTTTTTTCTTTATTTTATCGGGGTTTACCTGAGTATCACTGAAGGTTATGGAATTTAATTTTTCTATCACTTCATTAATATTTTCACATCTGTCTTCTGCCTTCATCTGAACACATTTAGATATAAACCTTGCAAACTGCATTGAAACCATCGGATTGAGCGTTCTTACAGGAGAGAAATTGAGAGCATGTTTTTCCGGATCATCCTGTGTGAGCATATAATAAATAACTGCGCCGGCACCGAATATATCTGCCCTGTTATCTACAGGCTTTATACCATATTGTTCCGGAGCGGCATAACCGGCAATTCCCATATATTGATTGCTCTTAAAGGGACCTGTTCTGAAAAATCTTCCAAGGCCGAAATTTATCAGTTTTATCTGCCCTTCATCTGTTATCATTACATGATCAGGTGTGAGATAGTAAAATACTACAGAAGGATTCTGTTCGGACAGATATTTGATGACCTCCATAATCTGACCGAGCCATTTACCTGCATCATCGGGAGACAGGTCTTCTTTTTGTTCTTCTTTAATCTTTCTCAGGGTTTTACCCTGTATATATTCCATTACAATAAACTGTTTGTTTTCCGTATATACCGCACTTTCAGAAGAGAAACTTTCAATTATTTTTGCCATATTCGGATGATTCAGTTTTTTATAAATATCAATTTCTTCCTGGAATTTTTCAAGAGCTTTAGCTCTGTCATTTGTTCCTATGGCTTTATGGAGTAATTCTTTTATAATCACTTTTTTGTTGTTTTCATTTAAATCTTCTGCTATGTAAATATTTGAAAATTCAGCAGTACATATACATTCACTTATTTTATAATAATCATAAAGTATTGTTCCAGGTAATAGTTCATTGCTCATAATACAGTGATAATCCTTTTTTATGCTTTTATGTTTATTCTTAGTACCGCTACAGGTAAATTGGTAACCATTTATCAGCTTCTGCCTGACAGGCTCTTACGAAGAAAAATAATTTGCCTTATTTAATTTGTTTTACAGACAATAAATTAGCCCTTATTTAATGTTTAATTCTATATAAAAAACTAATTTTTCTTCTCCAGAGCCCGCCAGGCAGAAGCTTTTTACGGATACCATTTTACCTGTTACGGTACTTAGTTAAAAATCTTTCTACATTATAATGTATAAATCCTGCCTGAAAATATAAATTATTGTGAGTCGTAAATCGTGAGTCGTGAGTGGAAAGGATCTTTTTACTCGCTACTCATCATTTTATGCTTGCTTAAATCTATAACTGGCTCAAAAGATGACAGAGTATATATAATACCTCCTGCAAGACCGCTTATTACTCCCAGAGAAAAGAATATTAACGATAGAGCCATTGATTCTGCCTGGGGGACACTGACTTTTGCGAAAAAATATACAAAAGAACTTTCTCTTACTCCTATACCGCTTATGGATATGGGAAGTGACGCAATGAGCGAGATAATGGGAATAAAGAGAAAATAATATCCTATGGAAACATGTATGCCGAGAGCATTCCCTGTCAGAAAGCAGGCATATATACATATACTCTGCATTACAAAGGAAATTCCCAGTGTATATAATAAAATTTTCGGATGATCTTTAAGCCATGAGAGATAGTCGAAATTCTTTTTTGTAAAACCTTTCAGCTTCTCAAGTTTTAACCGGGAAAGAATAGATAAAAAGAATGCCTGAATGGGAGAAAGAGAGAAAAATACCAGGAAAAGGATGAGTATTATCAGAAAACCTCCCGCTTCAAGACTGAAACTCAAATCCGATGTTATTTTATAATAGACGACAGATGCAATGGCGGATAATATAGTAAGTCCTATAAGTCCTATAATTCTATCCAGTATTATAGAACCTGTTGCAAGAGCGCCGTTTCCTGTTTTCTTATAGAAGAGAGCACCTTTGATTGCATCTCCTCCCACACTGCCCGGCAGGATAAGGCTGAAAAAAAGCCCTGTATAACTCAATTTTATTATATCCATAAAGGATATGTTTTTTTCCGATTGAACCAGGATTTTCCATCTCAATGACACAAGAACAGGGATAATTACGGCTATTAATAACAGGGCATATAACACAGGATATGTTTCAATGGAAGTTATTTTTATTATTATATATTTCCAGTCATTTTTATATAGCAGATAGGCCATTAAAGAAAGGCTTATTAAGATTTTTAGAATTTTTATTGTCCAGTTTTTTATTTTGTCCACGTTTGTTATCTACGGCTTCATTGTTAATTCCGGGTTAAGAATATCCATTATGTCGTCTTTCATAGCCATAGCATAGATGTTATTTTCTGTTAAGTATTTAAGTGTATGTTCTGGAATATTTAAAGACGCAAATAAAGGAATAATTTTTTTCCCTTTAAATTCTGGAAAATATTCGTAAATTGTATTATCCTTTATAAAGGTAATAAATTTATCTATATAATCCTGTTTTGGAGAAGCTTTTGTTTCATTATCTGGCATGGAATATCACCTGATTTTTCACATTATAGTTATTCTCGTTCTCACTATATCATAATATCATAATTACTCCTATAATTCAACCTTATTGAAAAAACATTATACCTATGGTAATATAGGCGTGATACGTAATGCGTGATACGTAAGAAATGGATATTTTATGAAAATGACTTTAAACAATATACTTGAAGCAATAAAAGATCTTACTGATGAAGAGAGAAAAATACTGGAACATGAACTTGTTCTTATGAGACTTGGTAAAGAGTTTACCTTTATTTCTCATAAACTTCAAAATAGAAAAATGTCTGAACTTAAGGAGAAAATGGATAATGGAAATGAATTATAAGGAATGTTACCTGAAGGGAAGAGAATGTTTACGGCAGGGCAATATAGATGATGCAATTAAAGAATTTGAAAAATCTCTGGAACTGAAGCCTGACTTCAAAGATGCAGTTTTTTATACGGGCCAGGCATGGGAAAAAAAAGAAGAATTTCTTATGGCTCAAATTGCCTATCAGAAATCTATAGAACTGGATCCGCTGTGTAAAAAATCCTGGGAAAGCCTTTACGGTCTTTATGAAAGAATGAAAAACTGGAATGACGGCCTTATGTTTTTTGAAAGAGTCTATCCCGGGATAAACAGAAACAGCCTTAAATTGTGGATTTTAGAAAAATTTGCAATTATTTATTTAACGGAAAAGAATTTTTTACGGGCAGAAGAATGTTACAGGGAGATTTTAAAATTAAAGCCCGGCTATTCCGTAGCGGTTATTAATCTTGCGAAGGTATACAGACTGAGTGAAAGGCATGATGAAAAAGCTATCGATATATTGAAAAGGGCTTTTGACCTTGACAGTAATGATGCTTCTCTTGTTACATATCTTGCCAGAGCACTCCGCACAGAAGGTTTTAAAGATGAGCAGTCCATAAAAGTTTATAGAAGTGCTTTTAAAATCGATCCTTCCGATCAAAAGAACGGTATGTATCTAAAAAATCTCTTTTTGCTGAGAGATGAAACTTCAGACGGCCTTGCCCTTGAAGTGTATAATTATTTTTTGCCTGTTGAAGAATCTAAAGGAGAACTGTTTTTTCACAGAGGACTTATATGGAAATTTCAGGGAAAATGGGAAAAGGCTATAGAAGACTTTCAAGCATCCCTTTCTTCCGGCTTCTCCGGCGAGAACCACTGGCCTGAATTTGAGCTTGCTTATTGTTATTACAAACGTTTTGACTATAGAAATTCTGCGGAGAAACTCAAAATACACCTCCAGAATATTCCTGACCATACAGAAGCATGGAAAATGGCTAGAAAAGTCTTCTTTTCAAAGGAACTGACATGGACAGACGAAGATTTTTTCCTGGCAGAAAAAATAGCCTCTAAATTTCCGTCCGATCAGGCCTGTATGAGACTGGCAGGTTATGCAGAACATAAACTTAAGGATATTGCCAGAGCCGAAAGTCTCTATATGAAGGCTTTAAAGGAAAATCCCAACCTTCTTTCAGCACTTTCTGCTCTTGAACAGGTTTATGAATACGGCGAAAACTGGCTTGCCCTGCAGAGTATTTATTTAAATCAGATAAATCAGTTCTCTTCAAAACCAAAGAAAAAGATTGATTATCTTTATAAAATAGCAGATCTTTACTGGCGCAGATTACGTGATTACGAAAAAGCAGAAGGAACTTTTGCTGAAATTTTAAAACTTTCTCCTGTAGAAAATAAAGCTTATATTGAAATGGCAAAGATGTTAAAGAGTAAAAAAGATTTTCCTTCTGCAAAAGAAAAACTCAGAAATTTGATATTTAAAGATTTTTCCTGTGAAATGGCTTATCAGGAATTTGCCGGGATTTTAGTCGAAGAAGGTAAAATTCATCCTGCCACACAGGTTTACAGCATATTAAAATTATTGTTCCCTGAAAATAAAGAATGTAAAGAGTTTTTTTCTTCCCATACTATTCCTGCAGTAAAACAATCCATCCACTGGGAAAGGGAAAATGAAGAACTTCTCGTTCATCAAAATGAAAAGAAACTTCTGCCTTTCCTGACATGGGCCAGGATATGGTGTGAAAAATTATATTCTCCTCAGATAAATAATGAAATACTTCGCAATGCCAGTATGGTAAACGAGAGCCACAGGACTGATATTAGAGATATGGTTCTCTGGTGTACAAAAAAAATAGGCCTCGGAGATATACCGACCTACGTGTATTATGGAAAAAAGAACAAATTCTCTCTGATTTCATGTATTTCCACTGACGATTCTTATATTATTTTTCATGAAGATTTTCTGACATTATTGAGTGAAAGGGAAATACTTTTTCTTATTGCCCATGAACTCTGTCATATAAAGAGGGAACATCATCTTTATTACAAAATAAAAGACAGGATTTTAAACTGGACTCTCGGTCTTACTTCCAGTATATTATTCAGCAAGGTTCCCATTCCCTTGCCTTCTGTACTGAAAAACTGGACAAAAGGACATGAAGCGGGTACTCTGGATTTTGACAGAGCGTTAATGGGTCTGGATTTTACTGCAGACAGATATGGCCTTTTCTTTTCTTCCGATATAGAAGCGGCCACCGGGGCTATATGGAAAAAATATGCTTTTTCAAGGAAAAAAGATATCAATAGTATAAATATTAAAGAATTAATTGCTTCCAGGTATGATAAGGATATTACTCAAAGACTTGTAGAACTCTGGAATTTTGCCTTGAGTTATGAATATGAAATAGAGTTAAATCCTGTTACGGTCGTGAGCAGTGACCAGTGACCAGTTTTATTTCACTCTTCACTCTTCTCTTTTGGTTTTCCTTTAAGTTTTTCTTCTATTAAGGGATAAATATCTTCCAGAGGTATATTTATATCGGCTGCACTCATATTTATTTTCGGGGTTATAAGGGTGTCGCCTTTATATATATTGGAAACAGTAAAATCCACTGATTCTACGGTAGTAGATTTGTCGCTCATATCAAGTGAAACATTGCTGACTTCAAATCCGACTTTGTCGACTTTTATTGATAATTTAGACAGAAGATCGTGCAAGAAATTCTTTTCAGCCATTTTTTCTATTCCTTTCAATTATCTGTTATTTAAATGAAAAATTGATTTTATCGGCCTCGCGTCAAGCCTTACGCGTTACGTGTTACGAATATATTATCATCTAACTTCTTTATTGTCAACTCGGAGGAAACTGTTTTTATGTGTCGAATTTCATAACAATACAATTTCATAACAATACAATTTGTAATTAAGAAGTAGTGAACAGTGAGTAATGTCCTGTTCTTTTCACTTTTCACTTTTCACTCTATAATCTTTCAAGGAGATATATTAATGGATAAAGAACAGATTTTAGTAGTAGACGATGTGGATTCCATTCGCAGTTTTATAACTATTAATCTCGAATGTGAAGGTTATGAAGTTTTCCAGGCTGCCAGAGGTCAGGAAGCTCTCAAATTAATAGAAAGTATTTTTTTTAATCTTGTTATACTGGATATTATGCTTCCCGATATTGACGGACTGCAGATATTGAAGTTCATTCGTAAAGTCAGTCCTGAAACTATGGTTATTATGGTTACCGGCTATGCAAGTCTTGATAGTTCCATTACGGCAATGAAAGAGGGGGCTTTTTCTTATATAATAAAACCCTTCGAATTAAGTGAACTCCTTATTACAATGAGGAAAGCTCTGGATAAACAGAGATTATCCATGGAAAATAAACAGTTGCTGGAAGAACTGACAAAAGCCAATAAAGATCTGGAAAGTTCAAATGTCCTCCTGGAAGAAAAAGTTAGAGAAAGAACAAAAGAACTGGAAATGTTAAACCAGGATTTAAATAAAGCCAATATTGAACTGAAACGACTGGATAAATTGAAAGATGAACTTGTTTCTCTTGTAAGTCATGATTTGAAATCTCCCCTGACTGCCATAATAGGCTATGCATCTACCATTCAATATAAATCCGTTCAGGATATGGGTGAAGAAAAGATAAAAGATTATATAGAAAGAATATTAAATCAGTCTTTTCGCATGCTTAATTTGATTAATGATATACTGGATGAACAGAAGATAAAAGAAGGGAAGATGGCCCTTAACGGTGAGGTAACAGACCTTGGAGAAATAGGAAAAGAATGTTTTGACGAAATGAAAATCCTTGCTTCTGAAAAGCAACTTGACTACACTGTAGAGGTTGAACCGGATCTTCCTGCTACATTTCTTGATAAAAGTAAAATAAGACAGGTTATAATAAATCTTTTAAGTAATGCCATTAAGTTTACTTCTAACAAAGGACAGGTTCGCCTCAGGGTTTATAAGGGAAAAAATAAACTCTGGGTAAGTGTTATAGATACAGGGCCAGGAATAGAAAAATCCAGACAGGACGAACTTTTTAAAGAGTTTAAAAAATTCAAAACCCCTGATGGAAAAGAACATGAAGGAACAGGTCTCGGTCTTTCTATCTGTAAGAAAATAGTTAATCTCCACGGTGGAAAGATATGGCTTCAGAGTGAAGAAGGTAAGGGCAGCAAATTCAGTTTTTTACTGCCTATCGTTAATTAGCATTTCAGCATTTCAGCATTTCAGCTGACCGGCTGAAATGCTATATTAGAGAGGAGGATTAATGATGGAAGAAAAAACAGGTCTTGAACGTCCGAAAGTCGTTATTGATTTTGAAGTATGTAAAGGTTGCGGATTATGTATTAAAGCCTGTCCTAAAGGAGAGTTATTTCAATCCCCTAAATTGAATTCAAGGGGATATCATCCCACTCAATTTAAAGATGAGGGAAAATGTATAGGGTGTGCCATATGTTTTTATGCCTGCCCGGAACCTGCTGCTATAGCGGTATATAAAAAGGGTTTTGTCGAGGGACAATAACCGGATATTTGTCTACAGGTGCGGTACAAACCGTAAGTTTCCCCTTGAGTAGAGTAATAAATCAAAGAAGGTGAATAATTATGAGTAAAGTATTAATTAAAGGTAATGATGCTGCAGTTCTCGGTGCCATACTTGCAGGATGCACCGCTTATTATGGTTATCCCATAACCCCTGCAAGTGAAATAGCCCATGCTGCCGCAAAAAAATTCCCTCTCCTTGG
>JAKPQU010000008.1 GCA_029555925.1 Bacillota bacterium | reverse complement strand
TTGTGGCATTTATCCTATTATAAGGAGATCTTTTCCAGAAGAAGAAAAAGCAGCGATTCAATCATTCCTGATAATGTAACAACAGATCCCGTACACATCATACCAAATCTGTTTGTAGTCGGTTTCACAAGTACATCTGTTCAGATCCTCCTTCTCAGGGAGTTATTGAATATTTCAGGCGGTTATGAGCTTATTGCCGGGATCTTCCTGGCCTCCTGGCTCATGGCATCTGCAGCAGGGTCATATATCGCCGGGAGATCAGAAATGAACAATATCACCAAAATTAACCTGATCTTCTCTATTGCTCCTCTTGCCTCATTACTTATTATGTTTCTCCTGACAAGATTATTTCTGGAAACCGGTGAAACTCCCCTGCTATTCAAAAGCATAATTTTTACTATAATTCTGCTTGCGCCATTCTGCATTATTTCCGGATATACATTTATTAAACTTCTGTCTTCTGCCAAGACAGCCTGTTTGCTTAGTCCTGGCAAGTCTTTTTCCATTGAAACAACAGGTGGGATATTAGCCGGCCTTTTACTGTCAATATTTACCTCAGGCATTATAAATACTTATAAACTCCTGATTCTAATAATACTTCTCACATTTGCATATGTCACACTTACTTTCCTGACTAAAAAGAAAAAGATTAAAATTTATCTGAAGATCCTTTTTACAATTGTTGCCTTTATAATAATTATTTCTGACCCCGACCATTTTTTTAGGCAGATCCTTCTGCCAGGCATAGATGTGACACTTACAAAAGACACTCCTTACGGGAATATTACAGAAGGTTTCTACTCGGATGATAAGAGCATTTATTATAATCAGAGGTTGCTTTCATATAATGATGATGTAGCTGAACGAGAGGAAGACATTCATTATGCGATGCTCCAAAAGGAAAATCCAGAAAAGGTATTACTGATTTCCGGGTTTACCGTATCACGCATGCAGGAAATATTCAAATATAATGTGAAAGAGCTCCACCTTATTGAAAGGGATCCTGTACTTATAAAATCAGTTGTTCCGGAGAATTTTTCCGGAAATGAAAAATTTATTATTGAAAATACGGATGCATTTACATATGTTAAA
>JAKPQU010000606.1 GCA_029555925.1 Bacillota bacterium | reverse complement strand
CTGAAAATCTTCCTCAGGAACCGGAAGAATACAACGATCTTCCTTTTTGATTCTTTATATGCAATAATTTGTCCTCTGACGGGATGCGCAGATATTTCTTTTAAACTTTAAAAGAGCATCAGATTAAGTAATGTGAGAATTAAATTTTATTAGTATCATATTACCAATAAACCATATTTGTCCCCTTCTCTTGATTATATGATTATATTCTTTAAAGCAGAAAATAACAGAATATATGCAGTTGAGGCGGTAAGAAAGCTAAGTAAAACGGATACCGACAAACTTATATGGCTTTTCGGTAAAGCTCAAATGTTGACTGCCAGCTCGTTGGAAGGTTTATATATAGGACCTCGCAAAGAGATGGTAACTCCATGGAGCACTAATGCCGTAGAAATCACATGTAATATGGGCATAAAAGGAATCAAACGAATCGAAGAATTTATTTCTTCTGAAAAGGAAAATCCTGTTTATGATCCAATGCTTCAGACAGTTTATAAAGGGCTTGATCAGAATCTGTTCAAAACCGGAAGAGAACCCGAACCTATATTATATATAAACGATATACAAGAATATAATTTAAAAGAAGGACTTGCTCTTAGCGAAAATGAAATCATTTATCTTGAAGAGCTCTCGAAGCTATTAAATAGAAAGCTTACCGACAGTGAAATATTTGGTTTCTCGCAGGTAAACTCGGAACATTGCCGTCATAAAATATTCAACGGTATATTTATTATAGATGGGGAAGAGATGGATTCAACGCTTTTTCAGATGATAAAAAATACTACTCATCTGAACAAGAATTTTGTCGTTTCCGCTTACAAAGACAACTGTGCCTTCCTCAAAGGGCCTGTAATTGAACAATTTGCTCCTGCCTCACAGGATAAAGCCGAATATTTTGTAGTAAAGTCTTTTGAATCTGTTCTGTCACTTAAGGCTGAGACTCATAATTTTCCGACTACTGTTGAACCCTTCAATGGAGCTTCTACAGGTACGGGAGGAGAAATAAGAGATCGTATGGCTGGAGGCAAAGGCTCCTTCCCTTTGGCCGGTACAGCAGTATATATGACATCCTACCCACGACTTGACGGTGG
>JAKPQU010000578.1 GCA_029555925.1 Bacillota bacterium | reverse complement strand
AAAAACTAATTTTTCTTCTCCAGAGCCCGCCAGGCAGAAGCTTTTTACGGGTACCAGTTTACCTGTTACGGTATTTAGTAATGTACTGACCTGACTCTTAATCCCTCACTATTAAATTTTCTTATTCAGCATAAAAAATATGCCCTATTCGCTGCCGCCCGGCACAGGGCTATAAAAAATTTTTTCGCCCTCTACATATATATTCATGTGTTGTTACAGATCTATTAAATCAGCGCCTGATGAACCTGCACCACTGGGAATGCTTATCCCTATTTTCTTTCCCTTTTACATATGACACTGAATTCTGTGCTACCGGGAACTGTTACATCCTGTTTTAAACGAAAACCTGTTGCCGGTTCTTCATACATTATGGCAGTCAATTTCTGGCCGGACGGGCAACCCTTCATTTCTCAGTGACCAGTGAGCAGTTCTCAGTGACCGGTGATTTGTTATATTAACAGATACTATTGATCGCCACTCATTGATCACTTTTTTACTCTTTACTTTTTCTGTTCTCTTATTGCTTCCAGTACCTTTTCTGCCGTAAAAGGATATTCCCTTACCCATACGCCTATTGCATCATATATGGCAGTTGCTATGGCAGGGGCAGCTCCGTTTGTGGCAATTTCTGAAATGGACTTGCCTCCGAAGGGGCCGAGTTTTTCATCTACAAATACCAGTTCGGAACGGAAATCTTCCGGCAGATCCTTTATCATGGGAACTTTATAGTCAAGGAAATTCGGATTAAGACAGTTGCCATGTTCGTCAAAGATCATTTTTTCATAGAGTGTATGACCTATACTTTTCAGAATTGCTCCGTACATCTGTCCCAGAGCCAGATCGGGATTTATTGGTGTACCGCAGTCCTGATATGCATGGAATGCTTTGACTTTCACAGTACCTGTCAATTCATTTACTTCCACCTTTGCGAAATGGGCTCCGTAAGGTATGGGAGATTCCTCTGTAGTGAAAGCGCCTGTTGCTATAATCTGTCCCGAACCTTTCCCGCTCTGTGTTATTCTGGCAATCTCTAAAAAGGTGAGTTCTTTTTCCGGACTGACAACTTTACCGGGATAGACAAGTTTTAATCTGTCAGTCGATGTGTTTAGAATTTTTGCGCTTTCCTCTAAAATCTTTTTCTTCATGTCAAGGGCGGCATTATATGAGGCAGAGCCTGTAAAGAATGTACCACTTGATGCATAAGAGCCTACATCAAAGGGAGTTACATCTGTATCTCCTGCTTTTACTGCGACTTTATCCTGATCAACCATAAGGATTTCCGCCGCTACCTTTACTGCTACCGTATCAAGGCCTGTTCCAAGATCTGCTCCTCCTATACAGAGGAAGAAAGAACCGTCGCCGAGCATATAAATAGTTGCATTTGCCGCATCAAGTCCGGGAAGACCTGAACCCTGCTGTATTATGGCAAAACCTTTTCCTCTTTTTAAATAGGGAGCATCTCCTTTTTCATGTTTACCCCATCCTATGGAAAAATCTCCTCTGTCGAGACAATCACTCAGAGCACAGCTCGTTACCTGTTGAGGAATTCCTTCCTGACCTTCTCCCAGACATTTTAATATTTCGAGCCTGTCACCTGTGCGGACATGATTTAGTCTTATTAATGTCAGGTAATCTATATTCATTTCCGCAGCAAGTTCCGCTATGGCAGTCTGAAGTGCAAAAGCCCCTGCAGGTGCTCCGTATCCCTGATATGCTCCTGCAATTACATTGTTTGTATAATAAACAGTAACATCATAATGCATATTTTCACATCTGAATAGAGGAAGTGTTTTGGAACATGCATTCATTGGCACTGTGAGGCAATGGGGGCCGTAGCCTCCTGTGTCTGCCTTTACATTCATATCTATGGCAGTAATTTTTCCGTCCTTTTTTGCTCCTATTTTGACTCTTATCAGAGTGGGGTGCCTTGTCCTGGATGCTACAAATTCTTCTTTTCTTGTGAAACGGAAAAAGACCGGTTTCCCTGTTTTAAGTGTTATATAGGCCGCCAGTTCTTCCATTACTATATCCTGTTTTACTCCGAACCCTCCTCCTACCCTTTCTTTAATGACATGGATCTTTGTTTCAGGGTAGCCGATTGCTCTTGAGACTATTCTCCTCAGATGGAACGGGATCTGGGTGGAAGCCCTGATTACAAGTCTGTCACCTTCCATATAGGTATAGACTACATGGGGCTCAAGAGGAGTGCATTGAATATGTCCTGTTTTATAGGTTCTTTCTATTGTGAAATCTGCTTCTTTAAAACCTTTTTCTATGTCACCTATACCGCCTTTATTGGAAGCAGCAATATTTTTAGGCAGATCCTGACCTACGGGAAAACAGTATTGAGACGTTGTTTCATCATGGATCTGTACTGAATTATCACTCACTGCCTGTTCTATTGATAATATGGCTGGAAGAATCTCATATTCTACCTTTATTTTTTTCAGTGCTTCCGCTGCAATCTTTTCAGATGTAGCTGCCACTGCAGCAACCCTGTCTCCGACAAACCTCATTTTTTTATTTATTATTCTTCTATCATAGGGAGACGGTTCGGGATAACACTGTCCTGCAGAGCCGTAAAGCACATCAGGGCAGTTTTCATGGGTAAGGATAAATTCCACACCTTCCATCTTTTCTGCTTCGCTTATATCTATATGTTTTATTATGGCATGGGCATGAGGACTTGCAAGAACCTTTACATAGAGAGAATTGGGTCTGACCATGTCTTCTACAAAACTCGGGTCCGAACATAGAAGTTGATGTCCGTCAACTTTGGTCGTAGATTTCCCGACTATTCTGAGATCCCTGCGGAAGGAAGGATATTCCTTTTTATAATCCTTATCACCTTTCATTCTCTTTACTGCTACTTCTATGGCATCAAAGAGCTGTTTGTATCCTGTACATCTGCATATAATCCCCGAAAGAGCGTCTTTTATATCATCTTCAGATGGTTCAGGGTTTCTTTCCAGTAATTCGAGTGTTGCCACAAGCATAGAAGGGGTACAGTAACCGCATTGAACCACTCCCGTATCCAGGAATGCCTGCTGTATGACATGGAGTTGATTGTTTTTTGCAAGGGATTCCGATGTTCTCACATCACATCCGTCTATTTGAGGAGACAGTAACTGACATGAATTTACCGATTTCCCGTTTAGAAGGATTGTACATGCTCCGCATGTGCCTTCGCCATCACAGCCGTTTTTTACAGAAAGAATTCCGTTACGTCTGAGGAGATCTATTACCCTTTCTCCTGCTTCTGTATCAAGTCTTTTAGGTTTTCCGTTTAACGTTATATTTATTTTCACAGGGAAATGCCTCCTTTTTTTGCTGCTTCGTATAGAGCCTGTATAACAAGACCGCCGGCAAGTTCTTTTTTGAACCACCCTTTACCTCTCAGATCATCAACAGGGCTTATCTTACTTTCCAGATGTTTCCTGAGCCGGGGGGCATAATCTATTAATTTACCTTTAAGTTCCTGCCCCCGGAGAAATTCTTCTGTTTCCAGTAACCTGACAGGTGTAACAGATACGCCTCCTATAGCCAGTCTTGCATCTTTACATATACCTTCTTCAAGTTCCATACCGAGACAGATATTTATTAATGCCAGATCATTTGAAGTTCTTGTATAGCGGCATATGGAAATATAGAAGTTTTTACGGAACGGTACAATTATTTTTGTTATAAGAGGCCTTTCCTTTTTCTGTATATATTCGTAAAGTGGGATTTCCTGTTTCAAGTCTTCGGAAGAATAAATCTCCAGAAAAGCATCCATTACAAGAAGTACGGGTATCATATCGGAACAGGATTTACATGCAGCAATATTTCCTCCTATTGTTGCCATATTTCTTACATTCCTGTTACTTACATTTGAAGCAGCCTGTTTTATCATAGAAAAAGGCTCTCCGGAAAGTTCCGGCCTTTCTATGATTTGCTGTAATGTTATTAAGGGGTAAATAATTAACCTGTCTTCTTCTTTTTTTACTCCCGATAATCCAAGCCTGCCAAGGCTTATAAGTCCTGAAATATTCTCCGGAGTTCCGGGGTAACCTTTTGCATTTATTTCGGTACCTCCTGCCAGAAATTTGTAATCAGGTTGTTCCTCTTTTATCCTCAGAGCATCTGCCACTGTGGTAGGTGTATAAAATTCTTTTATCATAGCTTATTCCTCCCGGTTTAACTATTCACCATATATATTTACTGAAAAAAGCAGATTTCCTTCATTAATTTTAGGGAAATTTCGTGTATATCAGTGAAAAGTGAATAGTGAATAGTGCGTTTTTTCACTTTTCACTGCCTGATTTCCAAAGAAGTTATTTCTTTACAAGCCCTAACTATAAATATAACCTTTAAGAGCTTCTACTAACATATCAATTTCTTTTTCCGTATTGAAGTAGTGTACTGAAACTCTGAGACATTCAGGATAAGGTATGGATCTTATAATAATCTTTTTACTTCTGTACATATCTGTAACTATATTATTCATATCTATGGCCTGAACTACAAAAGATACGAGTCCCCCTGATTTTTCCCTTTCCATGGGACTGATTATATTAATGCCTTTTATATTTGAAAGTTTATCTTTCAGATAAGACACAAGTTTTTCTATTCTGGAAGAGATAAATTCTTCACCGATCATGTTATAAAAATCAATGGCGGCAGAGAAAGCAAAATATGAAGCACTGCATGGAGTGCCTACTTCAAACCTTCTGGCTCCTCCATGCAGGACAAAACCTTCGGAAGGAGAAAATTTTTCTACGGAATTATACCCCATACGGCCCGGTCTCAGATAGTTTAAAGCTTCTTTTTTTACATAAAGGCCTCCCATTCCTTCTTCTCCCAGGAGCCATTTCTGGGCAGGAAATACATAAAAATCGGGATCTATATCTTTTATATGTACAGGCATCGCTCCCACAGATTGAGCACCGTCAATAATTACCTTGGTGTTTTTCTCTTTTGCAACGCTGCATATTTTTTTACAATCCAGTTTCTGGCCGTTATGATAATTTACATGACTTATAAGGACAAGTTTTGTTTTTTTATTGATTTCCTGGATAATATTTTCCTCTACTATGAAAGCTTTTTCGTCTGTCCTGACGATTTTAAGTTTTACCCCATATTGTTTTTCAATATTCTGACAGTCTAACATACCGGAAATATATTCAGGATAGACTGCTACAATTTCGTCTCCTTTTTTCCAGTCAATTCCTGAAAATACTATGCCAAGACCGTCTGAAGTACTGTGAGTAAGGCATATTTCACTTTCTGTGACTTTAAAGAAATCTGCAATCTTATGTCTTAAATTCAACTTTCCTATTTCATCATAGAGAACAGGAGAAGCAGAACCTTCATTTTTTGTTATGTCCACATATCTCATAATTTCTTCTATAACAGGAAGCGGGAGAGGCCCCGATGAACCTGTATTAAAGTAAATTACCTTTTTGAATTGAGGAAAATATGATCTTATTTTGTCTATGTCCATAAATTATTACACTCCTTTTTTTCGTGACGCGTAACGCGTGATACGTGATGCGTGATGCGTGATTTATTATCACTCTTCACTCTTCACCCTTCACTTTCCATTTGCCCTGTTTAATTATTCTTACAAAATCTTTCATGTTTTTGACTTCCGGTATTTCTATATACCACAGGCCGATAGTTTTGGTACTGTGGCTGTCAGAAGCTGTAACGGCAGGAATTTTGTATTTCTGTGCTAGCTTCATGGCCAGGTTTCTGTCTTTATCATGAAAATTGGATGAATCTACTTCTATTCCATGAAATCTTCTGAGGGTTTTATCGGAGAGTTTCATTTCTGGATTGAATCTGAAAGGATGGGGAAGGATAAAAGCGCATCCGAATTTTTCACAGTAGTCAAATACCTTCTCTACTTCCGGGGCATTGTGGATTTTCCCGAAGAAATTAGTATCTATTTTTTTATCCACTTCAGGAAAATCAATAATAGAAAAATCCTGACTCAGGCCATAAATAAGCATATCGTAGGATGCTGCCGAATATTCCATCCCGTTTAATATTAAAAAGCCAGGGTATTTCTGTTTTAAATTTTCTAATTCTTCCTTTCTCCAGAGTATTTCATGTTCTGTTATTACAATACCGTCAAGGCCTCTTCTTATAGCTGTTTCAACTGCATCTTCCGGCGTTTGAATGGAACAGCCCGAATATCGAGAGGTATGACAGTGAATATCTATTTTTATGGTAGAACCTTTTTTTATCCCGATTTTTCTTTTAATATAATCCATTACTTATCATCCGGAATATCCGGTTTTACGAGAGAGTATTATTGGCTGGCAAGATTATATATTTTAACCGGATAATTACCCATCTCGTAAAATTTGCCTCTGGCATATCTGGTACCGTAAACGTCTACTATTGCTCTGTACAGGGGGGAAGAGGAAGGATTTCCCGGTCGGTAAATATTATCCCAGTCCCTTGGATCTTTCCCTTCTTTTATGCAGTAATTCATAGCTCTCAGTACTGTAGCCCCTCCTCCGTTATAGGCACCAAGGGTTAATATCCATTCCTGGTAAAGATCCGGCTTCCCGTATTTACTGTAGAAATTATTTACCTCTTTTGCCCAGGATTTATTGGGATAAGTCTCTGCCGGGTATTTTATTACCCTGTGTTTTGTTTTTAATGTTCCGAGAGCTGCCATAATGTTTTTCTCTGGTATAAATCGTTCGTCTCTGGGGCTTAATGAAAGTCCCTGGGCCTTTGCTTCATTTTTGCCGATCTGCATAAGGCCTGCATAACCGCTCGGACTTACTGCATTTGAACAGAAACTGCTTTCGATTGCTATGGTAGCTTTTATAAGAATTGGATATATGGGGAGTTCATAATTACACCATTTTTTCTCTATGGCATTTAATATTGCCTGGTTATATTTATTTTCACCTGTTCCATATCCCCAGTTTGTATTTATAAATGAAGCCTCTCCCCGGTCTGAAGCCTGAACTGCGTATACAGGTAAAATAATTGATAAAACTATCAATAAAGATAAAAAAATATGTCTCATTTTAAAAATTCCTCCTGGAATGTTTTCTGACTTGCTCCTGCGACTGAATGTAGTGAGTTTTCCCCGGAAGGTTTTAAGTCAGTGCAGGAAATAAATATTATGACAGGTGTAATGTTATTGAAACATTGAAAAAAACAAGTGTAAATATATAAATTACGACATGCTTTTTTATTTTCCTGCAGAAGGGTAGCTTTTAAATGAAAAAAGATATAAAATTATAACATAATTTTAACGTACAGGAAATTTCATTTTTATAGTTAGTTTCATAACTATCCATAAATAATGACCTCGTAATGCGTAAAGCGTAATGCGTGATGCGCAGGGATTAAACCCGTCACGCGTCACGACGACTTAAATTCTAATAAGTTATGAAATACACTATAATGACGTGAAATAAAGCTTTGGATAAAAATTTATAGAGAGGCAATTTACTGACCTGAGCATAAGCATGTAATAAAAGTTTTCCTCCCGTCACGCGTCACGAGAGTATATATGTATTATTTATGCTCACCTCAGTATATAATAAGGAGTTTTTATTATGGTTAAAGTTCTTATTTTCGTATTTGATCCCGGTTTACTGGAAAAAAAGATAAAGGAAAAATATCCTGACTTTATTGTAAAAAGCTGGTCTTCCAGGAAAGACTGTGATGATTTTATAGAAGAAGCTGATATTTTGATCTGCCATAAAATATCTGACGAACTTTTGAGTAAAGCAAAAAAGTTAAAATGGATACAGCTTCTCAGTGCAGGTTGCGATCATGTTTTATCTCTTCCGTCATACAGAAAGGATATAATACTTTCGACATCGAAAAATATACATCATATTCCCATATCGGAATATGTCATGTCCTATATTCTTTCCTTATCTCACAGGACTTTTGATTATATGAAACTTCAGAAAGAAAGAAAATGGGCCAGAATAGAAGGTATGGAGATGGCAAATAAAACCCTGGGATTAATAGGTGCCGGCAGTATAGGAAAGGAAATTGCCAGAAAAGCAAAACCTTTCGGCATGAACATAGTGGCTGTTAAAAGAACACCGGAACAGGTCGAATTTATAGATGAAGTTTATGACATTAATGAAATGGATTCAGTTTTTACACGCTCCGATTTTATTGTTCTGGCTCTGCCGCTTATGGAGTCTACAAGAAATCTCATAGGAAAAAAAGAGATTGAAAAAATGAAATCCACTGCTTATTTAATTAACATAGCAAGAGGAGAGATTCTGGACGAACATGCACTGGTAGAAGCTCTGAAACAGAAGAGAATTGCCGGAGCCGTTCTCGATGTTTTCAGAGAAGAACCCCTCGGACAGGACAGCGAACTGTGGAATGTGGAAAATCTCATAATAACACCTCATATATCCTGGTCCGGCGAATATACGTTTGAAAGACTTACTGAACATGTTCTTGAAAATATGGCAAGATATTTTAATGGTGAGAAACTGAAGTATCTTGTTGAAAGTGAAATTGGATATTGAGTCGTGAAGAGTGAAGAGTAGGGGCATTTAAATAAACGCCCATCACGCATCACGCATTACGTCTCACGCATTACAAACATGGAGGTAATATTTTGTTAAAAAGAATCAGACTAGTGACACAGATTATTGTATTGATGATCTTTATTTATCTTATCATAGAAACGGCAGACCCTTTAACCAGAGAACATACGGAGATTTTTCTGAGATTAAGTCCTCTTTCGAATATACTTACTGTTATAGGAACGAGAAACTTTGTTTTTGAACATATGGTTCCTGGGATTATAGTCTTAGTAATTTCTTTATTTATGGGAAGATTTTTCTGCGGATGGATCTGTCCCCTGGGAACAACTATAGATATAGCAGATAAACTTATTCCTTCTGCCAGGGGAAGATCTATGCCTGACCATAAGTGGAAATATATGCTGTTAACTGCTCTTTTAACGCTTTCACTGCTGGGTGTGTCTGTGTCCGGTATATTAGATCCCCTCTGTATTGCACAGAGAAGTTATGCTCTTCTCATATATCCGTTTGTAAATTTAATAATAAGAAATTTCATTGAAATACTTTATTATATTCCCTTTGTAAAAGACACTGGCCCCGAAGTTTATAATCTCCTGTTGAACTGGAAATTACTTACTACGGAACAGGTATTCTATACAGGTCATCTGTTTATGTACTGCGTCTTTGCCGGAATATTGCTTCTGAGTTTAAAGAGCCGCCGGTACTGGTGTAAAAGTCTCTGTCCTCTTGGGGCAATGATCGGGGTTTTCTCCTGTTTTCCCCTTTACAGGAGGTATGTGTCAGATAAATGTAATAACTGCGCTATATGTCAGATTGATTGTACTATGAATGCCATAGAAAATACCGGGAAGAAAACCTTATACCATGAGTGTACAGGATGTTTGGATTGTCTCTATAGCTGTCCTGAAAAAGCTGTTTCATTTAATTTCTTTAATGTATTTAATTTATTAAAGAAGAAAAATGAAGAGCCCCGGGAAGAACATCAAGATTTGTCCCGGAAAACTGCCAAAAACCTTTACGTTAGAAGAATTGCCAGGAGGGATGTTATTAAAGGAGCAGTTGCAGGAGCCATGGCTGTACCTGTCCTGAGACTCGATCCGCTTCGTAAGTGTGAATATCCTTTTTTACTCCGTCCTCCCGGTTCTATAGAAGAAAAACTCTTCAGAGATACATGTATAAGATGCGGCACATGTATGAAGGTATGTCCTACCAATGCCATACAGCCTTCTGTCTTTGAAGCCGGAGTTGACAATCTCTGGACACCGAAGATTGTCCCGCGAATAGGTTACTGTTCCTATGAATGTAATCTCTGCGGACAGGTCTGTCCCACGAATGCCATAAAACATCTGGAAATAAAAGAAAAGCAGAAGACTCAGATAGGTCTTGCCTGTATAAATAAAAACAGATGTATCCCCTATACAAGAGATGACAACTGTATGGTCTGTGAAGAAATGTGTCCTGTTCCTGATAAAGCCATAAAATACACCACTAAAAAGGTAATGGTAAACGGATTTGAAAAAGAGATAAAACAGCCCTGTATAGATCCTGAATTATGTATAGGCTGCGGAATATGTGAAAACAAATGCCCTGTAAGGGGTATGCCTGCAATTTATGTGACAATTTATACGAAAAAAGATGATAGTTATTACGGGTAATTTACAGTGAGCAGTGACCAGTGTAGTTTATAATATA
>JAKPQU010000568.1 GCA_029555925.1 Bacillota bacterium | reverse complement strand
ATTAACCGGCAGGGGAGACGGTACATTTCAGAGCGCAGGTAGCCTGCATATAGCAGAAGGGCCTCTTTCTCTCTCTACCGGTGATGTTAATGATGATCATCAGGTAGACCTGGTCTGTGCCAATTATAAGTCCAATAATGTGTCCGTATTTATTAATCAGTAAGGGAGTAAGTGGTGAAGAGTGAAAAGTGAAGGGTGAGTTGTAAGTAGTGAAACGTGAGTTGTGAGTAGTGAACAGCAGGGGCGCCCCTCCCTGTGGTCGCCCGGTACCGGTGAAAACACGCATCACCCATCACACATCACCCATCACGCGTTACGCATCACGATTTTTATGAAACGATATGAACAATTTATAAATAAATTCAGTGGAAAAATACTGAAAGATGAACTTCTTTCAGAACACAGTTCCTTTAAAATAGGTGGGCCTGCAGATATAATGGTTATGGCCGGCAATACAGATATTCTTGAAGAATCTGTTTCTCTGTGCCTTGAGTTTGATATACCATTTTTTATACTCGGAGGAGGAACAAATATCGTTTTTAACGATAAGGGCTTTCGGGGCATAATTATAAAGAATTTATGCAAAAATTATTTCGTGGAAGGAGAAAAGGTATTTGTTGAAAGCGGAGTTATTATGAGCAGCTTTGCGGAAGATATGGCCGTCAGATCTCTAAAAGGGCTTGAAGCACTTGGAGGACTTCCCGGCACTGTGGGAGGTGCCATAGTCGGTAATGCAGGTGCCTATGGCGCATCTATAGGAGATGTCCTGACTTCTGCAAAAATTCTTCTTTTAAAAGAAAGAAAAACAGTTGAAGTAGAGAGGGATTTTTTTGATTTTCGCTACAGATATTCCCGTCTTAAAACAGGTGAAGTAAAAGGTGTGATTCTGTCTGCCACACTTCATATGGTTCCGGGGAACAGAGATGAACTTTTAGCCCTTATAGAAAAAGACAGATATAAGAGAAAAACCCTTCATCCGATCGAACCTTCCGCGGGATGTATCTTTAAAAATATAGAATTTTCCAACGAAGAATTTACAGATGGTCTGAAGCAAAAAAATTATTCCCCTTCTCTGGAAGGCCTGATTGTTCATAATAAATTGCCGGCAGGGAAATTAATAGAACTGGCAGGGCTTAAAGGTATGTCTTCAGGGGATGCCTGTATTTCACCTGTTCATGGAAATTATATAGTAAACATGGGAAAAGCTACATGTGGACAGGTTAAAGAACTTATATCTATTGTAAAAAAGAAGATAAAAGAAGATTTTAATATAGATTTCGAAGAAGAAGTTTTATTTATACCTGAACGTTTATATGAAAATGATGAAGTTTGCACCTTCACTGGATGTTGATTTTCATATTTGGTTGTGACCGCTCCGGTCATGTCTGTTTGTATGATAAGCCTGCCAGGTAATAGGAAGAGCCGTTTAAAATGTCATGCGAAATTTTCTTCCCATCTTTTGAATAATGTGGCCGACTCTACAGGTGAGCCGTAAACAGTTCCGTCTGACATGCCTACAAAAGATTCTACGGGAAGTTTGTCTGAGATTTCCATGATATGATTTTTTTCGAAGAATTCTCTGTTTCCTTCCTTTAATTTAGACGACATGATATAGAGAACATGTTCCATAGAAACAACAAAATCCTCTCCTATATGAAGATACATTATATCACCTCATGCTTTTTTATCCTGCCCATCCCGGTTCGGATAATCATATCTTTGCTACAAGTCCCTTGAATTTCTCATAGTTCACCGCCACACCGTCATCAAGGTCAAGTTCCACCTGCATATCTGCCATATGCCTGACCGGTTCGTCATATTTCCCGAGTTCATCTTTATGTGCCGCTATTTCAGAGAGCTTTTTCTCCGTCTGTTTCTTTTCTCTGGCATCTTTCATCTGAGTCAGGTTTTCCCTGAGATGCCTTTCTGCCATCTCCAGTTTCCCCTGAAGTTCATGGAGATAATCTATCCTCATTTTTGCTATGGTGAATCTGTCGTATCTGTGGAGATAGATCAATGCATTGAAGGCTTTGTTTTTTCCCGATGTGAAGAGCCAGTAAACTGGTCTTTTCTGATATATTCTTACATGGTCTTTATAGAAGTCGTTCAGGAAATATTTTCTTATTCTCTCTCTGGAAGTTTCATTATCAGTTTTTCCCAGGGCAGAGGCAATGAAATCAATATTTTCATAGAGATTTTCAGAGCCGAAGGTGACTCTCAGGAAATCTGTAAATCTTTCCACTATGTCATCATCAAACCAGTCTGCCGAAAGAACAGGGATTATGCCGTCATCGTCTGCCGGATAGATTTTGTATTTTGAAGGGTCGAAGGTGCCTCCTGCGTAGATGAGGCCGGGAGAGTCGAGAGAATAACGGCCCATCATACAGCCTACTGCATAGGATATGAAGGATTTTATGTCTCTTTCGAGATCTGCTTTTCTTATGGTTATGTCTCTGTCTTCCACTTCGGGAGTCATTTCATCTTGGAGGCCGTAGATCTCTATGAAGAGGCGGTTCAGGTGTTCTTCGTTTGATTTTAACTGGTTGAACTGAGATTCCGTATAGGATCTCCATGAGTTGAAGGCATTTTGTATCCTGCCATCCGTCCTGTGCTGGAGGAACGGGTGAAGCTGAAAGTCCCACGAAGTTTCGAAGGAGTCCCAGTCGCGCCGGGAGATCTGGATGTTTTCTTCGGCGAGGGTGTCTATGAGGGTTTTGATGGATTCTGAGGAGGGGAAGATTATGGGTAATGTTCCTATATTACCTAATTTAAAATGCATAGTGGGATTTAGAAATTGCAAAAAAATAAAAGCTATTTTTGAGCATAAAAAAGCTGTGATATATTTTTTATCTTTTTCTGATGGAAAAATAGCAGGTTCTACAGTATCAAAGATAAATCCTTGAAAAGAATATCTAACGCCGAACCTTGATGAACTAACATCTGTCCATGTAATACTTTCTTTAAAATAAAACTGTTCATTAGAAATTTTCCACCCCAAATTATCCCCAAGTTGCGGATAAACTTTTTTTGTATTCTCTTTTATTTCATAGCCATCATTATACCAATTTACAACATATTCATTATTACCATACCATTTCCTGAATTCTCCACCCTTATTATAAGGAAACCATTTCAACCCTGAATTTTGAGCATCTATATTATTCCTGAATCCAAACCCAATTTTTTCTTTTGATATTTCAGCCCAGAATCTTAAAAATCTATTATTATTACCAGTTCGCATTCCGATACATGGCTTTGCAATTTTATCTAAGGAAACGTCTAATTCAAATAGTCCCCTCACTCTATTACTGACCCAATAGGCTATAGGAGAACCGTTAATCTTTGAAAAATCTTCCTGCACTGTATTACTAAATCTATGTTTCCCAACGAGGAACTCTTCTTCTTTCTTCCGTGCAGTATTAAAATCAACAAGCCTGACAAATAAAGGTTTATAATTATTAATAGAGTTATTTCTCAATACGAAAGCTGTATTTTGAACAACCTCTCCTCCAATTTCCTCAAAAGCCCTTGCTCCAAGATGAAGCATTGATGAAATAGAATTTAAATTTAATATTTTTTCTCTCAATTTCTGAAAGCTAGGTAAAAACATCCAGGAATGCTGCGTTATCATAGCTGTAAAACTTAATTTATCTGTAAATTTTATACACCTTTCTATAAAACAGGCAAATAAATCACTTTTAGCATCAGGAAAATTTTTCTTTACAAAATCACTTAACTTCTCGCTCATTCCCTTGCCGCCCATATAAGGCGGATTGGTCACAACCACATCATATTTCCCGGCCATTATCCCGGCCTGTTTCACAATCCCTTCCACCTTCTCAACCAGATGGTGTGAAAAAACATCACATTCTTTCTTAAACCTCTCAAATTCCTTCTCTGCCTCTTCCATGTCAAAATCCATAACCTCAATCAGCGACCCGAATTCCTTGCCTTCAGCGAACTGTTCACACAGTCCCGTCAATATGGGATAACCCTGCAGGGGCGTTTCGCGAAACGCCACTGCGCCGGAATCCTGAATTGAACACAGATTGAGAGAAATTTCTTCCCTAAAAACCCTTCTGTTATAACTCCTTGCCTTCATAATAACTGCAAAACAGGCTAACTGTGCCGCCCTGTCATCTATATCCAGTCCATACAAATTATTCGTCAGAATTAATTTCGGTATTTCTCTCTCAATATATCCGGCACTCCTGTAAATCTCATACATGACGTCAAAGGCATAAACAAGGATATGACCCGAACCCATACAGGGATCCAGTATTTTTATAGATTCAGGCTTCAGATTTTTATCTATAATTGTATCTAACTGCTTCTGAACATCTTCATCCTGTTCTGCCGGCTCAATATAATATTTCCATTTTCCCTGCAGTTCCCTGTCAGGATGTGCTTCAAGCCAGAGTCTTCCGGCGGAATTCTCAACCATATATTTCACAATCCACGCAGGAGTAAATAACTGTGTTGCAGCAGGTATATCTTCTTTGGAAATCTTTATGTTTTTTTTTAAATTTGAGAAAACTTCATCCTTTTTCTCTGATATATAAAACTGATAAAGCCATCCGATAATTTCTACTTCTCTGAAATCTTCTTCAGGTATTTCCGCTGTAAGTTTCCTTATGACAGAATCGGTAAAAAGGAGATTATCAGGCAGAAGCAGTTCTGTATAATCCTGTATATTTTCAAAAAGGAAAGGAAGTATTTTAGATAATTCATTGCATTGAATAATAAGAAGGTATTTATATAAACTTTCCAGAGCATTACTATCCTGAAATCCGTAAATAATATCTTTATCCAGAGGAAGGTCTATAGAAAGAGCAGACGTTATTATATCAGGTTCTGTTTTATCGGGAGTAATCGAAGAAAGGATTCTCACGCCTGTGGGAAGATAATCATTTACTTCCATAAAGCGAAGGGCAATAAAACGGTTAAACCAGGTATAGGCCCCTTCTTCCATAACCTGTTCATAACCTTTCTCCAGAACCCTTCTTACCAGATCTTCTCTCTGTTTTTTTATATTCTTACTATGGACTCTGTCTCCTATGACAATACCGTCTTCGGATTCACTCACAACAGGCTCTATCTTTTCTGATGTTATACCGTAATACTCTGCCTTTTTAGCTACATGATAGAGGAGGTTTTTTCTTGCTTCTACGGAGAAATTCTTTATGGCGCTTTTGTTCATTTATATATATGACTCCTTTTTTCCTGGTAATTTACGTTTGTTCTCCTACCTGAGTATAACATTCTTTTTCCGTCTTTTTCAAGATTTTTACGAATAACTTTACTTTCACCTGCCCTTTCATAGGGATCGTAAAAATATATATATAGTGTATTTCATAACTTATTAGAATTTAAGTCGTCGTGACGCGTAACGCGTGACGCGTGACGGGTTTAATCCCTGCGCATCACGCATTACGCTTTATGTATTACGAGGTCATTATTTATGGATAGTTATGAAACTAACTATACTTAATTTTGAAGACAATTGCATCATGAAAATACCAGGGAAAATTTTATCATTGTTTGTATTTTGACTGAATTTTTTATGCAATTATCTATGCATAAAAGTATATAATATATAAAGATATTAAAGTAGAAAATTATTATTTTTACACTTTGCTACTTATTATAAAAGTAGTATAATTAAAGAAAAAGGAGGAATCAGTTATGGTCAAAGATAAGACTTTAAAAATTTCTGAAGGTTCGCACAGACAATTAAAGCTAATTGCTACATCCAAAGGTGTTTCTATAAAAACCTATTTAGAGAAAATTATAACCGAATTATACGAGAACTTTCAAGGTATAGACACATTACCTTTATCTGAGGAAGAAAAGGAAGATTTAAAAGTTTCGGAAGAAGATATAAAAGCCGGAAGAATATATACTTTAGAGGATGTCATAAATGAAGATAGTGAAACTAACTGACATTGCAAGGAAGAATATAAATAAACTTCCAGAA
>JAKPQU010000228.1 GCA_029555925.1 Bacillota bacterium | reverse complement strand
TTTACTGAAGTGAGCATAAATAACCCATATATGCTCTCGTGACACGTAACGCGTGACGCGTGACGGGAGGAAAACTTTTATTACATGCTTATGCTCAGAACAGTAAATTCTAATAAGTTATGAAATACAATATAATGAAATTTCCTGTATATTAGAGTTGCCCATTACAGAAAATATTATTTTCTATTGTTATACTATTATAGTTAGTTTCATAACTATCCATAAATAATGACCTCGTAAAGCGTAATGCGTAATGCGCAGGGACTAAACCCGTAACGCGTCACGACGACTTAAATTCTAATAAGTTATGAAATACAGTATAATTTATTTTAACGGAGGAAAACATGAAAAAAATAAAGACCATAAATAAAGACAGAGGTCAGACATATCTCGGGGAAAAAGGTTTAATAGCTCTGATAACACTCCTGAGTGCCTTCATACCACTGTCTACCGACCTTTATCTTCCTGCCCTGCCGGGTATGGCAAAATATTTTAATGTTCCGGTAAACCAGGCCAATCTCACTCTTATATTATTTATGGCTTTCTTTGGTCTGGGGATGCTGATATGGGGGCCATTAAGCGACAGATACGGCCGCAAGCCCGTACTGATTTCAGGTCTCAGTCTCTATATAATTGCAAGCCTTTCATGCATCTATGCAGGTACAATTTATCAACTCATCATGTGCCGTATTTTTCAGGCTCTCGGAGGAGGAGCGGCTTCTGCTGTAGCGACAGCGATGGTAAAGGATGTTTACCATGGCAGACAGCGTGAAACTGCACTGGCGATGGTTCAGTCCATGGTTGTACTATCACCGGCAGTGGCTCCGGTCATTGGCGGTATAATCCTGGAATTTACATCATGGCGCGGTGTATTTCTCCTTCTGGCTGCCATAGGAGCTCTGGCAATGACAGGTGCTGTCATGTTGAAAGAAACAATAGAGAATTGCCACATGGGAACAATAGGGGAAACAATAGGGAGGCTCGGTTCTGTATTAAAAAACCCTGGTTTTACATCTCTTCTCATAGTGTTTTCCCTGTCAGGTATTCCTTTTATGGCTTTCCTCGCATCATCGTCTTACATATATATAGACGGTTTCAGACTGAGTGCACGGACATACGGCTATTATTTTACAGCAAACGCAATCGGGTTACTGGTCGGCCCCATATTATATTTATATCTGTCAAAAAAAATCAGCCCTTCTTCAATTATTATCGTCTGTTTCTTGCTGGTAGCCATAAGCGGATTACTGATCTGCACCCTTGGCAGTCTGAAACCGTGGATATTTGCCATCACACTCCTGCCATCCACTCTGGCAGGAAGTTGTATCCGTCCCCCCGGTGTAAATCTGATGCTGGAACAACAGCAGGAAGATACAGGCTCAGTCGTATCACTGATAGGCTGCACCGGCATATGCACTGGCAGTATCGGAATGATGCTGATTTCCCTTAACTGGAGTAATCTTATTTTAGCACTGGGAACTATAACAATAATCATACCACTGATATGTGAAACAATATGGCTGAGTATTTTCAAGAAGCCTTTCATAAAGCAAATTCCTGACAGGGACAGATAAATGCTTCAGATAAATACTGACCTGAGCATAAGCATGCAATAGCAGTCTTCCTCCTGTCACTCGTCACGAGAGCATATATGTATTATTTATGCTCACCTCAGTAAATAGTATAAGATTTTCTGGCTTTCACTATTCACTAACAGCCATGACCGATACGGTCACAACGAAAAATGAAAATTTGTTCCCCCCGTCACGCGTTACGCGTTACGCGTCACGATTCTCATATAAATCACTTCAGTGATTCAGAAAACAAATTTTTATAATCGGTAGGTTTTTTTATAAAACATGTAGAAAGATTTTAAGTGTAAAAAAATTCTGTAATGGCATTATGCCTTATCAGTTACCATAAAGAGGGAGGAATGTTTATGAAAGCAAGAGATGTTATGACTAAACAGGTTATAACGGTTTCTTCTGACCTATCTATAAGAAAACTTATACAACTACTTATCACAGAGAGAATTTCCGGTGTTCCCGTTGTAGATGATGCAGGAGAGGTTGTAGGCATTATTTCTGAAAGGGATATCCTCAAAGCCGTAGACAGACTCATAAAGGTCAAGGTCAGCCTTGACGAAGAAAGAGAACAAAAAGGTTCTTTCAACTGGGTTGACGGTATTATGACAAAGGAAGTTATTTTCGTATCGGAAGATGACCCTGTTGAACATGTCTGTAAATTGATGAGTGAAAGAAAAATCCACAGAGTTCCCGTCATGAATGGTAAAAAGATTGTAGGAATAATAACATCAATGGACGTTCTGAAAACTGTTGCCACTTCAGGTCTGAAAAAAGATAATCAGAGGGAGTAATATATTTTGTAAAAACCAATCATGACACAGAATTTTAAAAGGTTTATATGAGAATCGTAACGCGTAACGCGTGACGGAAGGACAAATCCTCATACTTCGTTGTAACCTGAACGGTCATGGTTGTTACAAATATGATGGGAGAAAGGAATAATTATGTCAACATATGTAAATTTAATAAAGACCCTTACCCTTGATATAAAAGAAAGACAGGGGCCTCTGGTAGAGATTATTTTAGACGGATGCGGTGACAGAACTGAAGCTGAATACAACTGTTTCGCCTTTGCTCATACTCCTTTTCTTGATTACCTGATGAAAAAAAAATCGAATCTCAAACAGGAAATTAAAGATCTGGTAGGAGAAACTTCTTATACCAGATTGACAGCTGTAGGTGAAGAAGTAGGAATGCCTGCCGGGGCAAAAGGCTCGACCGCTGTCGGTCATGAAGTTCTAAGCGGTGTACCCTATGAACATCCGATGCTGACAATAAATCGTGCCATAAATAAAGACGGAATTATGGAAAATAAAGAGATTGACGAACTGTTAAATTATGTAATAGAACATAAATCAGCTCTCCACCTTCTGGGACTTGTTTCAAACAACCAGGAACATTCTCATATAAAACATCTTTATGCCATATTAAAAGCTGCTATTACAAAAGGAGTGGAAAACATTTACATACACTTCTTTTCTGACGGTCGCGGAACACCGCCTCATTCAGCCCCGAGATTTGCGGAAGATCTCTCGGACAGACTGGAAGAGATGATAGGAGATAAAAAAAATATAAATGTAAATATTGCTACAGTTGCAGGCCGTGATATTGCCATGAACCGTTCAAAACACTGCTGGAGCAAGACAGAGAAATCCTATAGAGCCATAGTAGAAGGAGAAGGACCTAAAAGTCCTACTCTCATAAAATCCTTGAGAAACGCCTATGATCTTGGACTCAACGATCAATATATACCTCCGGCTGTCATAGGAGATTACAGAGGATTTAAAAATTATGACGGTGTTATATTCTGGAACTTCAGAAAAGACAGAACAGAATTTATGGTACGTATGCTCGTTGACCCTGAAGACAGTTTCACCGATTTGCTCAGACAGTCCGGTGATGAGAAATACATTAATATTGAAAGATTTGAAAGAGTAAAATTTAAAAAAGATCTGGATTTAAGTACTGTAAAAGTATGTGCTTTAATAGAATACTATAAAGACATTCCATGTCCTGTGGCATTTAAAGCACCTTCTTATGAATGGAGTCTCGGAAAATTTTTGAGCCATTTCGGTTTCAAACAGTTCAGACTTTCAGGAGTAGATAAAGCAAAAGCTGTAGCATTATTAAGCGGAGGAAAAACAGAAGAGCTTTTTACAGGAGAAGAAAGGATAATAATTCCTCTTCCAGATGACATGAGAACTTATATAAAAGAATATGACGACCATAAAGGAGAAGAAGGCTACAAGACAGATCCTTATGCAAAATACCCCTATCTGGAAGTGAGTGAACTTACAAAAAAAATCATAGAAATTGTCTCAGAAGGAGACAATAAGACATGTGTAATGGTTAACATGGCAAATCCTGACATGGTAGGTCATACAGGTGATGTAATGGCAGGTATAAAAGCTATGGAAAAACTGGATGTAGCAGTCCAGAGGATTACCCTGAATACACTCAGAAAAAAAGGAATTGTTTTCATAACGGCAGATCATGGAAACATAGAGGAAATGATAACAGAAGACGGAGAACCGAGCACTTTTCATACAAGGGCGAAGGTTCCTTTTATCATAGTGGGAGCAGGGGATTTACCGCTGAGAGATGACGGAACACTGAGAGATGTAGCACCTACACTGTTATTCTTTGCTCTTGGTTATGAGCATGAACTGGTAAAAAATGCTTTTCCGGGGAAGATTCTTTTGAAATAGCTTCATCGCTATCGCTCCTCGAAATGACATGCAACTTAATTATTGTAGATATGTGGCAGTAAAAATTTCTACAAATATTTTATAGAAAAAGCTTGTTTTTTTCTATAAAATTACCGATAATAATATCAAACATGGATAGTTATAAACCACATGGAGGTGGAAAGATTATGATAACCCAGTGTGCATGGTGTGACAGCCTCACAGTGGCAGGGTTGAAAATAACAGAACCTCTGCCAAAAACAAAGGGGTATTCCCATGGTATTTGCCTGGACTGTAAAAGCAGGTTTCTGGAAAAAGAAGATGAAGTAAATACTGTTATATGGGAGTACATGTCAAAATTAACCGTATGAGTGGTGAGTAGTGAGCAGTAAAAAGGGAAGCTTTATTTCTACTCACTACTTAATTATTTATAGTGTATATGAGAATCGCGAAGGGTGAAGAGTGATACGAGGTCATTATTTATGAATAGTCTATGAAACTAACTATAATAAGTGAGTTCATTGCCATATGCTGCTCACCATTTACCACTCACTTGAATTATCATACGTTATAAAAATAACTGTAATAAACCTTATGTTATGAAAAAAACTTTTATAATCTTTTTATTTATATTATTCTGTCTTTCCAGTCCCTTATATGCCTTTCTTACCTGCAGTAACTGTGGTTCCGACATAACAGGCAATTACTGGGAGTTAAACGGGAATATATACTGCAGCGAATGTTATCAGCAAATGGCTCCCAGATGTAACAGATGCGGAGCCATGATTTCAGGACAGTATCGCGTGATGGATGGTAAGAACTACTGTGAAGCATGTTATGAAGCAATCTGCCCCAGATGTAAAATATGCAGTGCCATTATAGAAGGAGAATATTTTACACATAATAACAATAAATATTGCAAAAAATGCTACGAATTTTATCCTCACTGTTCTGGCTGCGGCGTTCCCGCAGGGCCTTCAGGAATAAAACTTCGTGACGGAAGGAGCCTCTGCAGTGACTGTTATGCAGTAGCTATCTTCGACAGAGGGAAAGGTCAGAAAATATTTGAAGACATCAGAGAAACACTAAAAAAATCTCACAAAATGTTTGTAAAATTTCCCATAAAAGAGATAAATCTTGTGGATAAAACCAGATTGAACGAACTGCTGCTAAATAAATCACTGGAATATATACCTGATGACGGGGTAGCAGGTCTTCACTATTATGAAAAAATCAATGGAAGAATCAGAGTATCAGAAATATATGTTTTAAACGGACTTACACCACAGAAAATGTTAGCAGTTATAGCCCATGAATACAGTCATGCATGGCAGGCAGAAAACTGTCCTGACAGGCAGGAGAGTATAGTCAGAGAAGGCTTTGCAGAATGGGTATCATTTAAGCTCTTAAAAACAAAGGGATATAACGATGAAGCCGAAGAAATGATTAAAACAACAGAACCTGTCTACGGGGAAGGGTTAAGGAAATACATAGAACTGGAAAAGAAATACGGAAACCTGGGTGTATTTAATTATGCAAAAGGCGGAGATCCTGCATCAAAAATACCTGTAGTAGTAAAACCTGATAATTCTATGTTTATAACAGATATAATATCCATTGCACAACTGGAGACAATTAAACTCAATACATCTCTATGGTTTATTCTGATTATTATCAGTATCATAGTAATTTTTTTACTGATTTCATCGATTATAAAAGATTTAAAAAAAAAAATGGAGTAAAAAGTAAATAGAATAAGATATTACTCACGCCTCACGACTCACGATTCACGTCTCACGACTTACCACTCACGACTCACCATATTGACATAATCTGACTTCTTACGTTAAAATAATTTTCGGAGGTGTATTCAATCTATTTTTAATGCTTTTGAGGATATTCGGCCAGAAAAGACGTAATGATTGAGAGGGGAAGTCATGAAAAAAATTCTTGTAATAGTTTTCATTATTTTATCTATGTGTTTTCATTCTATAGCCCAGGAAGAAAAAGACGAAATTCTTGAAAAAGCGCAGGAAGCTTTCGGTGCAGGTAATTATAAAGAAGCTATAGAATACCTTAAAGGAGGCCTGCCAGACCATCCGGAATATTACTGTTATCTCGGTTTTATTTATCAAAAAATAGGTGATTCTAAATCTGCATCACTCTGTTATAAAAAAGCAGGAGAATTATGTCCTGACAAAGCACAGAAATTTTTTATACTTATGGCTCAGACAGAAGAAAAGGCAGACAATCAGGCCGGTGCCTTTGCTAATTATAAAAGAGCGGTAAGTATGATAGATAAATACAGTGATATATATGACATAGAAATGGGTAAATCTACCGACGGCAAGATCGAAGGATACAGCAATCTGATGGAACTTCATCCAAAGGATCCAAAGGTTTTAAAGAAGCTCGTTATCCTTTATGAAGGGAAAGGGCAGTATCCGCAGGGCATATCAATCTGCAAGTATATTTTGAAAGAAAATAATAAATAGTAAACAGTGAAAAGTGAATAGGCAACTTATTCTGTTCACTTTTCACTCTCAATAGTCTACAACAAATATTTTTCTCCATGTATTGACTTTTCGTTTTTTGTCGTGATAACAGAGTTATGGGAAGCATTTAGCTTTTACATAAAGGAGGAAAATATATGGGACCGGGACTTAACAATATGATAAGACAGGGATCAGTAAACAATTCACAGCATATATATAACAAAGAACTTGCACAGGGAGCAAGAAGTGGTCAGCTTAACAGAAATGAATTTATGTCTCTGGCCAATTTCGACCAGCAAACCAGGCAGTTAGAAGGACAGTTTCTTAAAGACGGACAGATGTCTGCCCAGGAAAAATCAATTCTGGATCAGAGAATGGCCTATTCACGACAGATGCTGGATATGTACAAACAGGGTGATTTCCAGCCAATGCAGCAGATGCCTATGAATCAGATTGAAGCAAGGCAGCAGAATCAGATGAACCGTATTTATTCCGGCCTCAGAGACGGAAGTCTTGCCAACGGAGGCATTTTCGGAGGAGACGAAGGTGCGAAAGCTTTAGATAGAGTCGGTGATATATCAACTGGTTACGGGAAAGCCCAGGTCGGCGGTTTTTTAAGCCCTGAAAGCTGGGGAGGACTCAACAATCAACTTGATAACAGCAGTGCAAATATTTTTAATTTAAGACACAACTGGATGAATGGCCCTGCCTGTCCGCTGCCGGACAATGTAAGCTTTGGCGGGTTCGGAGGATTTATGGGGCGTTACTGGTAATATGAGAATCGTGACGCGTGACGCGTGACGCAAAGATGGCCCTGATAATTGACAGACTGCTCACAATAAAACGTGAAAGGTGAAAATATTACTTTCACGTTTTATTATTTTACGACAAAAGAAATTTATGATATAATATAGTTACTATACTTTCGCACTTTTTTATAAAACCTTTGATTTTATTGACTTCAGTTGAAACATAAAACTTATAGTTAGTTTCATAACTATCCATAAATAATGACCTCGTAATGCGTAAAGCGTAATGCGTGATGCGCAGGGATTAAA
>JAKPQU010000538.1 GCA_029555925.1 Bacillota bacterium | reverse complement strand
CTGAAACTATCTCCCTCTATGGTCGCTCCATATCAGTTTGATTAAAGCAATTTGGTATAAAAAATGTGCTGGTTATAAAGAATCTCGTAACCCAGCACATTTTTTATTACACTAAAAGCCGAACCTTGCAAAGAATCCTTTTTTTTCCTTTTGTTCTCTTGTTGATAGTTCTCCTGTAGGAAAATCTTTATAGAGAAACTCATTCTGCTGGAATTTTTGTATGTCTGTCAGAATATCCTCTATGGCTTTTTCTTTTATATCCATTTCTTTGATAAAAGAATAAATCAGGTTGTTCAATTTATTGACAGGAAAATTGCTTCTACTGTACCCCATTTGCTTTATACATCTGTCCATTGATAAAGATGTCATTGGACCTGTCACGATAGTAAGGCGTTTTATTATTGTGTCCATCATCTGTTCATTTACGATAGTCACGCTATCAGAGAGATTCTCTGTTGTATTCTCTTTGTTTGCTTCACCTTTAATTATAAGTTTTACTTCGTTTTTATCAATACCTGATTCTTGTGCAACCCCCTCTATCAACTCATCTAGTTTACTCATTGGCATGGTAGATTTTTCGAAGCCAAGCTTTTTTATAATGTTCTCTATGATTAACCCCGTAAGTGGACCTGAGATAGCTCTGAGACGTTTCTCAATACGATTCAACATATCGTCTGTCATGACTGGTTCATGTGACAGAGTACTTTTGTGATCTACATTTATAACTACTTCAAAAGATACCAGTCTGTAAAGTGTTTTAAAGATTTCATATCTGTTTTTACCGGATATTTTTTCAATATCTCTCACTGTTTTTGTGCCGTCCAGAAAAGAAATAATATGAAGGTCTTCAGTTGAAAGGCTGACTCTTCCTGACGTACTTCTTCCGGAAAGCTTAAAAACTTCGTCCGGATGTGCAATCAACTCTTCAATAACATTCAATTCTTTTTTCTTTTTAAGACAATCTGCCAGAAATTCTTTTGTATCGACAGTAATTGTTATTTTTTCAGGATTTACATCCGTTTCAAACTCGAAAGCTCCTTCTCTCCATGTCAGTAACGTATATATAGCATCTTTGCCGCTGGATATTTCAGTTGTGGCATGTATTATTTTACCATTATTTATAAATATCTCTGCCTGTTCCTTATTATTGGTAAATCTGAGTCTCCCGACCTGTTCTTTTTTACTGCATAATAAAATTAATAATTCAACTAATTTTAAATCTTTTAAATTTCCGGATATACCTTTTGCCATTTAAATATTCCTCCTTAGTTATAAATGGAAAGGATGTTCTGAGGTTCAGGCCTGGGCATCCCTGGCTTTCTGGCCTGTTTCCCACCATCTGTAACCATTAATATTTGCATATTACCACCCGTCAGGGTAGATTTATACACCTCTCTCGACAGGATAAGGTTTTAAAAAATGCTGTTAACGTATTGTAGTCATAAAGACTTTTTTTAAATAAAGTGTATGTATTGTCCTGAAAATCTGGTAGTAGCTTTTATTCAGTTTCCCAGCTATCTGTCTTATAGTTAGATTCTGTGTACTATTGGCTATTACACCTATTTCTATAGATGAAAAAAGGTTTTTTTGTCACCTGGCAATACAATGTGGATTTTATTATCCAGATCTAGGTCAGGCATATCTTGATGTATTATCGCCAGTTCATTTACTATATCAAGGCAATCCTGAAGGAGGGATTTGGACGATTTTATTATTGTCACATCATCATTTTTTGCTTTTATATATATAACAAGTCCTTTTTTCCATGTTAAAAAACTGTGGAGTGCTTTTTCTCCATTTAATGTCCCGAGTTTTGCATGAACTATATTACCACGGTAAAAGCAGATTTCACCTTCGTCTTTATCCTTTAATATTAGTTTTCCAGTGCCTCCTTTCGAACAATACTTGATTAAAATTTCATATAATTTTTTCTGAGTTAAATCATAGGTTTCAATAGATTCGTTTATTAACTTTATATCATTATATTTTACAGACAGATATTGTCTGGTAAGGTGCAGCTTTTCTCGATAATTTTGCAGCTCATGTGACAGAGTTTTCACATCCTGATATCTATCGGCCTGGTCTTTCTGAAGGCATTTTGAGATTATTCTGTCAAATTCTTCTCCTATATCTTTCTTTTTTTCTCTTAATGGCCTTTTAATGAAATCATGTGAAATACTTCCTGTGAGAAGATGATAGGCTGTGGCACCCAGAGAATATATGTCACTTACAGTAGTAGTTTTCCCGTTACATTGTTCTTCGGGTGCATATCCGAGAGTTCCCATATAGGCGTCACCGACCGGAGGTATCATATTGCTTAATATGGCCAGCCCGAAATCTATAAGTATTATTCTCTTATCTTTTTTTCTGAGCATTATATTTGAAGGTTTTAAATCTCTATATATGACCGGTGGTTGGTGGGTGTGAAGATAATTAAGAATATTACAGATCTCTATTAACCAGTTGAGAACATCCGCCTCCGGTATTCCCTCATTACCATGACGATTGATTATTGCCAGGAGATCCTCTCCTTCTATATAATCCATTACAAGAAAATAGTTATTGTTTTCACAAAAATAATCATATACTCTGGGAAGATTGTTATGATGTAAATCTACCAGTATGTTTGCCTCTCTTTTAAATCTTTCTATGTCTCGCTTATGGTTTTTTTTTCTTTTTCTATGTTGTATTACAAGAGATTTGACAGCACATAAACGTTCCAGATGTTTGTCTTCTGCAAGAAAAACTACACCCATACCGCCTGATTTTATCAATTTTAATAATTTATAACGATTTACCAGTGATTTC
>JAKPQU010000529.1 GCA_029555925.1 Bacillota bacterium | reverse complement strand
AAAGCAGGCAGTTGCTTCCATAAGGAGTAAAACTTCACTCGTTCCCGAAGTGGGACTTATTCTTGGCTCCGGTCTCGGTGTTCTTGCAGAGGAAATAGAAGAAAAAGTAGTCATAAAATACAGTGAAATTAAAAATTTCCCTCTTTCTACAGTGGAAGGTCATGCAGGTGCTTTTGTTACAGGAAAACTTGAAGGTAAAACAGTAATTGCCCAGCAGGGAAGACTTCATTATTATGAAGGCTATCCTATGAAAGACATTACCCTTCCTGTGAGGATTATGAAAGCTCTCGGCGTGAAAATGATCATAGTTACAAATGCAGCAGGTGGCATTAATCCCGATTTTGTAGCAGGAGATTTGATGATCCTGGAAGATCATATAAACCTTATGGGGTATAATCCTCTTATAGGCGTAAATGATCCAGAACTGGGGCCGAGATTCCCCGATATCTCCCAGGTTTATAATAAAGATTTCAGAGAACTGGCATTTAAAATTGCAGAAAAACAGGGACTTAAACTTCAGCACGGTGTTTATGTGGCAGTAAGCGGCCCTTCCTACGAAACAAAGGCAGAAGTAAAGTATATGCGCATGATAGGCGGAGATGCAATAGGTATGTCTACCGTGACAGAAGCTATAGTGGCCGGTCATTCAGGCATACCATGTCTTGGTATCTCCTGTATAACAAACTGTATAGATCTGGTTTCTGATAAAAAACTTACCCATGAAGAGGTTATTGAGGTAGGCAATGCCACAATTCCTAAGTTTTCCAGACTTGTGAAAGAAATCATCAAGGAGTTGAAATTCTCATGAGAATGGTAGATCTCATCTTAAAAAAAAGAGACGGAGAGAGCCTTACAAAAGAAGAAATAGAATTTATAATCAAAGGCACAACAGATGATACGATACAGGATTATCAGCTTACGGCATGGCTTATGGCAGTATATTTCCGCGGTATGACGGAAGATGAAGTGGTTAATCTGACCATGTCCATGCTTGAATCAGGAGAGAAAATAGATTTGACTTCTATTGAAGGCGTAAAGGTTGATAAGCACAGTACAGGCGGTGTGGGAGACACTACCACCCTGGTTCTTGCCCCTCTTGTCGCGGCGGCAGGCATCCCTGTTGCCAAGATCTCAGGCCGCGGCCTGAGCCATACTGGGGGAACACTTGATAAACTTGAGTCTATTCCCGGTGTTACTACATCAATAGAACTGGAAGATTTTATAAAACAGGTAAAACATATAGGTGTTGCAGTGGCAGGTCAGACTGCAAATTTAACTCCTGCAGACAAACGTCTTTATTCCCTGAGAGATGTTACGGGAACCGTAGATAGTATTCCTCTCATTGTTGCCAGTATAATGAGCAAAAAGATAGCTTCTGGTGCCGATTGCCTCGTACTTGATGTAAAGGTCGGAAGCGGTGCATTTATGAAGAAAGCAGATGAGGCAAGAATACTTGCACGGTCTATGGTAAATATTGGAACTCTTATGAAAAGGAAGGTTACTGCACTTTTAAGCGATATGGATCAGCCTCTTGGTATGGCCATTGGAAATGCCATTGAAGTTCAGGAAGCTTTTGAGATTCTCAGAGGCGAAATTACAGGGGGGCCTCTGAAAGAAGCGTCTCTCACCCTTGGTGCACATATGTTATTGCTTGCCGGTGCATGCAGTGATATTAAAGAAGGAAAAGAAAAACTTCAGGAACTTATTTCCAATGGTATGGGAGCAAGGAAAATGGAACAGCTTATTGAAGCACAGCATGGCAACCCGAAGGTAGTGGAAGATCCCTATTTACTTCCTCAGGCTAAATATGTTTCTTCCGTTCTGGCTCCGTCAGGCGGTTATCTTCAGAGTGTAAATGCCGAAGAGGTAGGGAGATCTGCCATGATACTTGGAGCAGGAAGGGAAAAGAAATCAGATAAAATAGACCCTGCCGCAGGGTTATGGCTCAAAAAGAGAATAGGTGATAAACTGGAAAAAGGCGATCCTATTGCAGTAATACATTCAAATGATAAGGAAAAAACCGAAGATGCAAAGAAGTGCCTCCTGGAAGCCTATAAAATAGGAGAGGAGAAACCGGAAGAAAAACCTCTTATTATAGATGTTATAACAGGTCAGTGAGAATATTATGGAAGAATTTATACTTTCTCCTGAAGATTTAACAGACGGAAAAATCTGGCTGGTGAAGCTTGTCTATCTGAGTTCCCTTGTGGAAACCCCTGCAGAAGCAAGAAGACTTATTTCCCAGGGATTTGTCACTGTTGACGGCCAGAGATTTCTGGATGTAAATGAACATATTGCCGTTAAAGATGGCATGACTCTCGGAGTCGGGAGATTTTCTTTTTGTAAAATAAAAATCTTACATGCCTGAGGTGTGATTATCTATGAAGAAATTACTTCTTTTATTTCTTGTATTTCTTTTTATAATACCATCCGTTCTCGCAGGAAGTAAATTAAAAGACTATAATACTCTTGTAATATATATAAAAAATCAGGAATATAAAGGTAAGAAATTTTTGCATGAAGATGGTATGATCTATGTTTCTGCCGGTGATCTTCGTAAGGTTTTAAAATTTGAGTATAAATATGATAGAGAGAAAAAACTTTTATATGTTAATAATGCCCCCTATGAATATGCTTACATATTGAAAGGGCAGGAAGTATATGTTCCTCTGACAACCTTCTGTACTTTTCTCGGTTACTATCCGACCTATACTGAATGGTCAAATACTCTCGACATATCTACAAGGGAGGTTAAAGAGCCAGATTCTGTCCCTTCTGTTCCTGCAAAGACTGTAGATGGTGCTACTTATATTCTTTATATTCCGTCAGATCTTGACAGTAGTAAGAAATATCCGCTTGTTATCGCTCTGTCACCTGATGCAAATGCGGCGGGGCTCATAGATTTCTGGAAGGATATAGGAGAAACCTATAAAATGATGATAATTGCTTCCAAAGAATACAGGAACGGACAGGATATGGAACCTCCCATAAAGAGTATGGCAAATACCGTAAAGAGCTTCTTCGGCACCTATCCCATAGATGAGAAAAGGATAATAGCTACAGGCATGTCCGGCGGCGGTATGGGCTCTCATGCCTTTTCTTTTTTATATCCTGACCTTATAAGAGGTATTATAGTAAATACAGGTATGATGCATGAAGAATTTGCAAAAGAACAGGCCAGTTATCCCGGTGGTAAAATAGCCGTATTCCTTGCCAGCCCTACTGATTTTCGTTATAATGAAATGAAAAGGGACAGAGCTTTCCTCGAAGGTCTCGGATGGAAAACAAACTGGATAGAATTTGAAGGAGGACATGTAGTGGCACCTGTATCTGTATATCATCAGGCTGTCAGATGGATAAAGGATCAGATGTGATAACGGTTTAAGTTGAAAGCTAAAAAAAGAGAGTGTCTGATGTTTTGTGTAAACTTACCATGTAATAAGGACTTAATAGAGGTTTAGACAAAATGTATGACAAAGTCAAAAAAAATAGAAATGAGGTACTATGTATGAAAATGAAACAGTTTCAAAGAGGTGTGGCGGAAGCAGGTATTATGGCCCTTAGTTTCCTTATAATCTGTCTCGGATTATCTATAATGGGTGTGAAAAATTATTATCTTTTATCAAATTATAAATCTGAAACCTTTAAGGCTATTCCGTCTGATGTAGATATTTATGCAAATATTAATTTTTATCCTGTTATATGGCAGTTAGAACATACGAAAGAGGGAGAAGAAATTCAGGATATAAAAGACCTGAAAGAACTTCTGGGAATATTTCAGAGTAAAAGCGGAATTAATCTGGAAAAAGATTTATTATCCTGGATGGAACCAGAGCTGTCCTTCGGGCTTTTTAAATCTGAGAATTTATACAGGTATATAAAGGCATCACGAAAACTGGATAAATGTAAATATGATATTTATTCCACGGCAAATGCCCTTGAAATGTATTATGAAGTGAATAAATCATATCCGAAGGAATTAAAAGAACTGATACCTGATTATATGGAAAAACTTCCTCTGTGCTCTTCTGAAGGGAAATATGAATATAAAACGGAACAGGACAATCAGGCTTTTCTTTTAGAGTGCTGTGAAAATGCCCATATAGCAGCAGGTCTTGCAGGGAAACATCCTTCTTACAGAGGCGAAAAAGGTGCAGGACATATGATTGAAGCTCAGAAAGATTTACCGCCCGGCGCTTTACCTGATGTGGTTCTGGTTACAAAGGTAAAGGATGTTACCGGGGCAGAAGCATTCTTTGCCAAATTTGGAGGAGATGTAAAGGCTTCTTCTGTAGAATATAAAGGTAATAAAATTAATTCTTTTAAAAAAGAACTGTTTTTCTGTTTTATAGATAAATTTCTTATTATTTCAAATAATGAGGTTACAGTAAAAAAATCTGTTGATCTTCTCAAAGAAGGACAGGATAATATAACGAAAAATACACTTTTTTCAAAGTTTATGGAAAAGAAACCTGAATACTGTCTTTCTTCACTGTTTATCAATCTGGAACATGTATTGAGTCCTCTTGCCGGGGATATTACGAAGGAGCCGCTCAGTAAAATACTTCCTCCCGCTATAAAAGCTTTCAAAAGTTATTCTGTAGCATTTTCCGGTTCCCGGAGAGGCATGAAAATGGACAGTTATTTGAATATTGATAAGGAAAGTAACAGTCCTGTAATAAAAATTTTTCTTGATAAAAACAGAGAACAATCGTCAGGTCTCAGGATTATTCCTGATGATATGTCAATGGTTGTTACAAGTTCTGATCTGAAAAGCGGCCATGAAATAGGAAGGGAATTCATGAAATCTTTTCCTGATATGGAAGAAAAATACAAAGGTCTTAATCAGATGGTCGGTCTTTTTACACAGTTAGATATTGACAGGGATATAATAGAGAATATATCAGGTGATTTGACTGTGGCTACATCTATTACAGAGACCTATCTGGAAGATGTAAAGAAAATGGCAACAGTGGAGAAAGTAAAGAGAGATTTAACTGTTCTCGGAGAAGCAACGTTAAAGTATCAGAAGGAAAACGGAGGAAAAATACCAGGAAAACCGGAAGATTTAAAACCTGATTATATAGAGCAAATTCCTTCCGCACCATATGGCGGTTCCTATGTTATCATTCCTTCAGATGAAAAACAGACAGGAGAATATCTACCTTTTTATACAGGTTTTTCCGGCATATTACCGGGACTTGAAAAGGATTTCCCCAGGTATTATTCTCAGAATGGTATTACCATTGGAAAAGATGAAAAAGGACAGGAAAAAATAATGCCTGTACCCATGATGGATATGGTTTTTGTTATGGGTATAAAAAATAAAGAACCTTTTAAAAAGCTCCTTGACCTTGCCACACCGTTTATACCTGCTAAACTGGAGGAAGTCACTTACAGGGGAAAAGATTATTCTACCTTTAATAATTTAAATGTAGCATCTAATTCTTTTAACCTGTCATGGGCTTTTTTAGGTGATTATGTTGTCGTAAGTACGGGAAAAACTGTAAAACCTATGGAACATGTTATAGATACCTTCCGTGGAAACAGAAAATCCTTAGTTCAGATGAAAGATTATAAAACAGCCATTCAGGAGATGGGAGACGGACAGATTTCAGGTTTTTCCTTTATGAATATGAACGATTTATTGAAGGTATCTGCCATACTGCCGGAGAATGAAGAAATCGGGAAAGAGAATTTAGAAAAGGTTTCGGAACAGTTCAGGTATATATGGGGTTCTTCTATGGTAGAAGATGATGTTATTCATTCTGTCATTTTTATACCTCTATATGATAGGAGTAAGTAGTGAGTAGTGAGTCGTGAGTCGTGAATGGAGATATTACCTGTTCACGGCTCACTTTTTTTGTCGTGAAGAGTGAAGGGTGAAGTGAGGAACAGGTTTTCATTTTTCGTTATTACCACCCGGTCATGGTAGTTAGTGCTGCCAGCGATAATTATCCCGCTGGTTTTGTCAAAACCGACAAATCTCTGCGTGGTGCTCTGGAGCGAAAAAAATTATATTACAAGAAACTACAAAATGTGTCTTAATATAAACCTGGTATGATGCCGGTTATAACAGAAATAGACGAAGGCGATATTTTTTTTGCGTAAGAGCACCACGCAGAGATTTATCTGGTGCCATATTTATCGCTGACACCAGTTAGTTATATGTGGTCCTGCGGATTTTCCGGTAAAGAATAAGACCTGTTATCATCATTCCTATACTGATGAACTGGGCCACGGTCAATCCCAGAGTAAGGGGAAGGAAATGTTCTCTCCAGAATTCTACGGTAAAACGTACTATTCCGTAAAGGAATATGAAACCACAGAATACCTCTCCTTTATATCTATTTTTTTTCCACAGATATAAGAGTATTAAAAAAACTGCCAGATCAAGGGAACTTTCATAGATTTGTGTGGGATGTCTCGGAAAATCTCCTGCTCTCGGAAATATGACAGCCCAGGGAAGAGAAGAAGGTTTCCCGTAACAGCAACCGTTAAGGAAACATCCTATTCTGCCGAAGACGAGACCAAGTATGCCGCATAAAACAGATAAATCTGCCACATCGAAGAAAGGAATTTTTTCTGTTCTTGAAAAATATATCATAAATAAAATTCCTCCTGCCACTCCTCCATGCCAGGCCAGTCCGCTTCCTGTAATATGAAAAATCCCGTCATGTAAATCTGTAAAATTATTCAGATGTAAAATAATAAATAATATTTTTGCCCCCGCAAGGCCCGAGAGGAAAACAAACAAAATCATATATATGGTTTTATCTGTTTTGAAATTCCTGTCTTTCCCGCATATAATACCACATATAAAAGCAGCAATAACACCGAGAGACACCATCAAACCGTATGAATATACAGGTGTTGAACCTATATGAAAGAGTATTTTATACATATATGAATCACCTCTATTGTAGTGCGTGATGCGTAATTTACGTAACGCGTAACGCGTAACGCGTCACGGGTGGGTTCGTATTCGTGATCTGTGATGCGTGTTTTACCGGTACCAGGCGACCACAGGCACTCGCCCCTGCTCTTCAAGTCTCACGACTCACTACTCACTAAAACAGCGTTCTCTGCGACTTGAGTTTTATATTTAACAGAACACCTATAGACATCATATTTGTTAAGAGAGAACTGCCTCCGACACTTATAAATGGAAGAGGTATACCTGTAATTGGCATAATGCCTATATTCATTCCTATATTTTCCATTATATGAAGTGCAAACATGGATACAATTCCAAGTGCAATAAGTGTGCCAAAAGAATCCTTTGCATTTTTTGCTATGGACAGACCTTCCCATACAATAAGGAAATAAGCGATAAGGAGAAGTATACATCCTGTAAAACCGAATTCTTCTCCTATAACGGCAAAGATAAAATCTGTTGTATGTTCAGGCACGAAATGGAGATGACTCTGAGTGCCCTGAAGGAAACCTTTACCGAATAATTTACCGGAACCTACTGCTATTTGAGCCTGAAGTATATTCCATCCTGCACCTGTAGGATCATTTTCTGCATTGATAAAACTTGTCAGTCTCTTCCATTGATAGGCTTTCAGGAAAAAAGGTGCTATCCCTGTACCGAGGAGAATGACTCCGAGCAAATATAAAGGATTAACACCTGTATAAAAAAGCAGTGTAAAGGTAATTCCAATAAGAACAATTGACGTGCCGAGATCTGGCTGCAATAAAACCAGCCCTATAATAAATCCGGCATGTAAAGCTATTTTGATAAGTACAGACACTTTGTTTATTTTTTCTTGATTCAAGGATAATAATCGTGAAAAGGTAATTATAAAAGCCAGTTTTGCCGGTTCTGAAGGCTGAAATGTTCCCAGACTTCCCAGTGTTATCCAGCTCTGAGCTCCTCTGATATTTTCACCCTTAATAAGTACTATCAATAACAGGATAACGGTACAGATATAGATATAACTCCTGCATTTACCCCAGAATTCATAATCTGCTGTCATCATAACAGACATGGCAACAAGTCCTACCAGGAAAAATGTAACCTGTCTTCTGAATTCGGAAGACAGTCCTTCACCTCTGTAACTTGCACTGTAAATCATCATTATACCGAAGAGTATAATAGCCAGTACTATTATGATAAGTATAAAATCCAGATGTTTAAATTTGTTCATAAAATAACGTGACGCATAACGCGCAATGTCATTAAGTTAAGGAATATTGTATTTCTGCTTAAAGGATTTGCCTCTTATTTCCTCTCCCTTGAGGGAGAGGATTAAGGAGAGGGTGTTTTTAAAAAGGCTATGTTTATAGCTTCCAATACACCTTCTA
>JAKPQU010000528.1 GCA_029555925.1 Bacillota bacterium | reverse complement strand
TAAGAAATACCGAACTTTGACTTAAGAAATACCGAACTTTGACTTAAGAAATACCGAACTTTGACTTAAGAAATACCGAACTTTGACTTAAGAAATACCGAACTTTGACTTAAGAAAAAATCCAGCAATTCAGCATCACTACTTCATTCTTGCTCAGGGACAACAAGTATTTAACAAGTATATAACAAGATTTAACACACACATATGTGTTTAAAAATTTTTTATCAAAATTTATCTAACTAAAAATAATAAAAAACCAAAACAGAATAACTATACAAAATAGCCAGATTAAGCTATAATAGCTAGAAATAAACAAAAAATAAGCAGCGAGAGAGGTTATGTATACAAGGAGGTACTGTGAGTAAAGTAACTCATAGAGATGAAGAGTTATCTGATGGAGTTTCCAGTAAAGACAATACAGAGATAGAAGAAAAAAGAAAGAAACAAAAAGATATTTCCTCGCCAGCCAGCGTCGGGCAAGAAAACGGCATTATCATAGTAGAGAATCCAGAGATAAACCATCCAGATAAGATACGCTCAGAGGTAAACTTCCTGATATATCCATTATTCAAGCTGGAAAAGAAGAAAAACGATGAAGCTATAGAGGTAAAAATGACTGTAGAGAGGAATAATCAGAAATTAGAAGTCTTCTGGGGTGTATATTCTCCTTCTATCTTGGGCATCCCTGGACCGTTTGATAAAAAGGTATTTGATGCTGTTCAGGAGATTATTGAATCTCTTCCCAGACCGGTGCAAAATCCTATACCTGTAGGTTCACTCTATAGTCTATGCCAAAGAATAGGGATGGACGAGATTGGTGGTAAAAATTACAAAATGATTGAAAACTCCTTAAAAAGACTAACTCTTACTTCTATAGATTCTAGAGAAACCTTCTATGATAAAGGTAAAAAATCCTGGATACATGATACATTCCACCTATATGACCGTATTATCTGGGCGGGTGAAGAGCTTCCAGATGGAACTATAGCTGATGAGAATTATATATTCCTTAATTCAAAATACCTTGATAATATAAATAATGGCTATGTAAAACCGATAGACTATGAATTCTACAGGGGATTAAACTCCAATATCTCAAAAAGATTGTATGAGCTCCTCGGGGTAAAATTCTACCCTATATTCCAGAAAAATATGGATGTCAGGTTTATAAGATACCTCTACGATACCCTCTGTGACCTGATACCGATAAGAAAGCAGAGATATCTATCCCTTATAAAACAACAGTTAGCTCCTGCAATCGCAGAGCTACAGGAGACGCAATTTATAGAAAAGTGTGAGATTAAAAAAGAAAACGACAAGGTCTACCTCTACTTTTATCCTGGACCAAGGGCAAAAGAAGAATTTAATAAATTTAAAGCCGACATAGAGCCATACCAGGACCCCCAGCTTCCTGAGGATAACAGTAAGCAACTGCCTGCGCCTTCAGAATCTCCTCCAGAAAAGCTTGTGAAATATTTTTATAAGAAAAATACCGGAAGAGATATATCTGAAGTTAAGCCTAAAGAGATAGAGCAGGCTGAACGTCTTTTATATAAATATAAAGAGGAGATGGCTCATTTTATAGTGGATTACGCCATAGAAGAGGCTAAGAAGACAAACTTCAATATGAAGACATTTGGTGCCTGTCTGCAGTATGAGAGAGAGGCAATGGAGAAATACGAAATAACACAAAAGTTAAAGCAGAAAGAGGAAGAGGATAAAAGGAGGAAGGCAGAAGAAGAAAGACTGAAGGAAGAGGAGAGAGAAAGGGCGGAAGAGGAAGAAATAAAGATCAACGAGATACTGAATAATCTTTCAGAAGAGGAGCTTGAGGAGGTCCAGAAAGAGGCTTTAGCCAGGGCAGAGGAGAGAAGCTCAGCCTTTATTAAAGGAGGGAAACCCATTCCAGGGATAATAATCAATCTCTGCATAAAAGAGATAATAAGAGAAAAGTATTTGAGAGAGACCGTGACGCGTAATAAGTGACGCGTAATGGTCAAAAACATCTATCACGTGTTACGTGTCACGCATCACGATATTTTATATTACTTTACCCTCCTACCCCTCCTTATCGGGCTTCTTTTAGGCATATTTTGGGCGTTCTGTAAAACAGCCTGGTCTAGAAAAATGCCAATGGAAAATTCCAGTTGTCAGGGTTAACCTGGAAACAAAAATTTCTCACAGGGTTAGTTATAAAAAATCTATATTTATCCTGTATAATAGCTACAGAAAGGGGATGTAAGATGAAAGTTAAAGAGATAATCTTTACAGTAGAAGAAGATC
>JAKPQU010000521.1 GCA_029555925.1 Bacillota bacterium | reverse complement strand
TATTTAATTTCTAATACTATAGAAAAAACTAATTTTTCTTCTCCAGAGCCCGCCAGGCAGAAGCTTTTTATGGATACCCTTTTACCTGTTACGGTACTAAGAATGATAAAATTTTCACAAATATAAGCTTACATACATTTTATTTTTTTGGGATATGTTATAAATTATAGAAAGTTCGGCTACAGGCAGCAAGTAAATCCGGCCTCCTGTGACGCGTAACGCGTGACGATTTATAAAATTCTTTTTATCTTCAAAGGGTATAAAGTATCTGTGGAGAAATTATATAAGATTATGGAAAAACACGAAACATACTTCCTTATAACCTATGGATGTCAGATGAACCTTAATGATTCTGAAGTCATAGAGTCCATGATGGAAAAATTACACTGTTCAAAAGCTAAAAAACCTGAAGATGCCACTATAATAATCTTTAATACATGCTGTGTAAGAGAAGGTGTGGATGAAAAGGTTTACGGACGCATTGGAGATTACAAGAGACTGAAAAGAATAAATCCTTCCCTTCTTATTATAGTATGCGGATGTCTTGCTCAGAAAGACGGGAAAGCTATGATTGAAAGGGCTCCTCATATAGATCTTGTCCTGGGGCCAAATCAGCTTGGAAATTTGCCTGATTTGATTACCCGTACAAGAGAAGGTTTTTTACATGAAGTTCATACAGAGTGGGATATAGCAGAACCGGGATATTTACCCAGAAGAGCCAGTAAAATCACTGCATGGGTTCCAATAAGTTACGGCTGTGATAATTACTGTTCTTTCTGTATAGTTCCTTATGTGAGAGGAAGAGAACGCTCGAGACCTCTTTCGGATATAGTGGAAGAAATCAAAAAGCTTGCCGGTGAAGGTTATAAGGAGATAACCCTTCTCGGACAGAATGTTAACAGTTACGGCAAAGGTCTCCCGGGAGATGTGAATTTCGGTCATCTCCTGTCAGAGGTAAATACTATAGAAGGTATTGAGAGGATAAGATTTACCACATCTCACCCGAAGGATTTTAAAGGTGAATATATTGAATTAATAAGTAGACTTGATAAACTCTGTGAATGGTTTCATCTGCCCCTTCAGGCAGGTGATGATGATGTATTAAAAAATATGAATAGAGGTTATACGGTAGGAGATTACAGGAGACTTGTAGAAAATATAAGGAGTCATATTCCGAAGGCTTCTATTTCTACCGATCTGATAGTCGGGTTTCCCGGGGAAACGGAAGAGCAGTTTGAAAATACATTGAAATTTGTTTCTGAAATGTCTTACGATCAGGCTTTTATGTTCAAGTATTCCATAAGAAGCGGAACTGCGGCGGCAGAAATGACCTGTCACGTAGATGAAGAGGAAAAACAGAGGAGACTTGCGAAATTAATAGATATGCAGAATAATATAACACAGAAGAAAAACATCTCCATGGAAGGGGAAATTGTAGAAGTTCTGGCAGAGGGAAGAACAAAGAAAAATCCGAACCGTTATTCAGGCAGAACAAGGGGAAACAAACTGGTCGCCTTTGATAGTTCTGAAGATGTTACGGGAAAACTGGTTTCTGTAAAAATAGATAAAGGTTTTACATGGGGCCTTGTGGGAACACAGGTTTTATCATAATTTTTCTGTCATGTAACTTATCAGATGGATATTGAATAACATGCCTGTAAAAAACAGGCCCTATTATAACGCGTCACGCGTCACGCGTTACGCGTCACGCAAAAAAAGACTGGTGAGTAAATATGTGTATGGAACAGTTTAAGGAAGATAAGATAAAAACTCTAGAGAAAAGGATAAGAGAACTGGAACTGCTCAATGCTGAATATGAGCTTTCCGCTGCTTTAATAAATAAGAATGTAGAATTAGAAGAAGTAGTCAGCATGACCCTTGACCGTGTCATGAACCTCATTAAAGCTGAAAGAGGTTGTCTCATGTTCTGGGATGAAGATGAGAAGGAGCTTTATATTAAATCGGAAAAAGGACCAGACAATCTTCCTTTTGGATTGAGCAGACTGAAATCAGGTGAAGGTATAGCAGGATGGGCTTTTGAAACGGGAGAAATATTTGTCGTAGACGATGTAAGAAAGGAACCGAGATTTGTAAGATCTCCCGATGATCAGGTAGAGATAAAATCCATAATCAGTGTTCCTTTAATCGTAGAAGACACTAAAATCGGTGTTATAAATATAGGTACAATAAATGAATATCACCATTTTACAGAAGATGAAATTAAAACCCTGAGATTAATTGCAAGCAGAGCCGCTCTTGTTATAGAAAATGTAAACCTGAGGCAGAAAGAAAAAGAATATATAGAGACACTGAAAGGCAGAAATGAAGAAATTAAACGGCAGAGTGAAAAACTGGAAGAAGCCAATGAACGATTGAATAATTCCCTTGTAAAACTTGAAGGTGCAAATAAAGAACTTGGTTCCTTATTTGAAATTTCTGTTTCTCTGGGAAGTTCTCTTGATATGGATAGAATGCTTTCAAATGTATTTGAAAAGATAAGTGAATTCTGCGGTGCTTCTGCTGTTACAATTGCACTTTTGCAGGATGATGAGTCTATAACCATAAGAGCCAGTATGGGATTGCAGGAGAGCAGAGCCAATAAATACAAATTGATGGTAAAAGATATAGACCCTTATTACTATAAAAGGGTATTTAAAGATCAGAAATCTTTATTTTTCAGAAATATTGAAGAAGAGAAATATGCTGATTTTCTCAGGGATACGGTTCTCATAAGACCTGATACAAGTTCCTTTTATATTTTCCCTCTTGTATATCAGGATAAAACATCAGGCGTTATGGCTGTAAGCTGCAGAAAAGCAAATATGCTTTCCAAGAAGAAGCTTAAATTTCTGGAAATTATATCGAACCATCTTGCAGTTTCTCTTGAAAATGCCAGACTGTTTCATGAAACTACTTCCAAGAAAGACGAACTGAATGCCATAGTTCATAACATGGGTGACGGAGTTCTCACCTTTGACAGAGATAAAAAGGTAATTTCTTTTAATAAAGCGGCAGAGCGTATTACAGGCATAAAAAGTGCCGATGCAATAGGCAATAATCTTAAATCCGTACTTGTATTGAGGCCTGAAGAGGGAAGAGACGGAGGCGATATGGAACAGACGTCTGTAGATGATTATACATCGGAACTCAGTTTGAAATGGGAAGGCTATCTTACCACTCCTGACGGGAAAGAAAGATTTATAAGCGCCATACCAACTCCTCTTAAAGGCATAACAGGTAAAATAGAAGGAGGAATACTTGTAATCAGGGATTTCTCAAGGGAAAAAGAAGTGGAACAACTTAAATCTGATTTCGTTTCCTATGTATCCCATGAATTACGGTCACCTCTTACATCTATAAAAGGTTATACTACAATGTTAATTCATCATGGCAGCCGTTTTGATGATGCAAGAAAAGAAGAATTCCTTCAAATTATAAATAATGAAATAGACAGACTGGCCAGGTTAATAAGAAATCTTCTGGATCTGTCCAAAATAGAGTCAGGTAAATTTGATATTAATAAAGTGAAAATTTCTATACCGGTACTGGCAGAAAGGGTAATAAATACCCATAAGATAACCTCTGCTGAACATACTCTGGAATATACTTTTTCGGAGGATTTTCCTCAGGTTTATGCAGACAGTGATCAGATTGAACAGGCTCTTAATAATCTTGTTAGTAACGGTATTAAATATTCTCCTCATGGCGGTAAGGTTAATATAGGCGGAGAATTTACCGGTGAGAAGGTTATAATTTATGTTGAAGATGAAGGCCCCGGTATAGCTCCGGAAAAAGCCGATAAGATCTTTGAAAAATTTTACAGAATTACAGGTCCCGGCGGAACAAAGATTGTAGGCACAGGTCTCGGACTTTTTATAACCAGGAGTATTATTAATGCCCATGGTGGACATATATGGGTAGAAAAAAAGACAAATGGCCAGGGAAGTAAATTTTGTTTTTCTCTACCTTATAATGTTCAGGAGTAATTTTCGTGACGCGTAACGCGTGATGGGAGCAAGATTTTTTTACATGCTTATGCCCATGTCAGTAAAGTGAAATGTTCGGGAGTACTTTTTATGAAAGGGAAAATATTACTTATACAGCCTTCGGGACGAGTTTTTCAGATGTTAAAATCCAATCTGGAAAACTATGGATTTCAAATTCTGTCCGCTCATGGTATAAATGAAGGTTTTCAAAAAGGCCGTTCTGAAAAAGCCGTTATTATTATTCTGGATTTATCTGTGCCGGAAGCCTGGCATCTGTGCAATCTTCTCAGGCATGATAAAAGGGCCAAAGATATTCCCATACTTATACTTTCCGGAAAAACCGATAAAGAAGACATGATAAACGCCAGAAGATATTCTGTAGAAGGATATATGGCCAAACCATATGATTCCGAGGCTATTATAAAAACATGTGAAGACATTTTAAAGAAAAAAAGAGCAGCTGTGAAAACGATACTGATTGTGGAAGATGACCCGGCAGTATTGCATATACTCAGACTTAATCTTCAGTATGCAGGTTTTAATGTCCTTCTGGCCCAGAATGCTCTGGAAGCACTCGAGATTGCAGAGAAAGAAAAATTTAATATGTTAATCACAGATGTAATGATGCCCGGGATGGATGGAACAGAACTTTATCTGAAGATAAGAGATATACCATCCAAAGAGGATATACCTGTAGTTTTACTGACAGCAAATGATAATTTTGAAGATATAAGCCGTGCATATAATATAGGTGTTTCAGAATATATAGTAAAACCCTTTGACCCTGTAGAGTTAATTGAAAAAATCAGGAGACTTTTATGAGTGAACTGAATAATTTGACTCCTCTTTTCAAACAATTTTATGATGTAAAATCTCAGTGCCCCGGTGCTATATTATTTTTTCGGGTAGGCGATTTTTATGAGACCTATGGTGAAGATGCAGTCACCACATCAAAAGAACTCGGTATTACCCTTACCTCCAAGGAAGTAAGTAACGGTGATCGTATTCCTATGGCAGGAGTTCCCCATCATGCAGTGGAACCTTATCTGAGTAAAATGGTGAGGAAAGGTTACAGGGTTGCTATAGCTGAACAAATGGAAGACCCGAAAAAAGCTAAAGGTCTTGTAAAGAGAGATATAGTACGGATAGTTACTGCAGGCACTGTTCTTGAAGACAGGTTGCTTGAAGAAAAACAGAATAATTATCTTATATCCATAGTAATAGACGGTGAAGGACAGGCTATAGCAGTCGCAGATATTTCAACAGGCGCTTTCAGGGTATCATTTATAACAGACGAACATAACAGTATGGAAGCGCTAAAAAGTGAAATCTCACGGCTTAAACCTGCTGAATGTCTTATAGAGGAAAAAGAAAGAAATAATAACGTCCTTATGACCTTTTTAAAAGAACTGACTGCTATTACAGTCAGAGAGGATGCATGTTTCAATTATGATACCTGTAAAGAAAAACTTTTGAAATACTGTGGCAAAAGCTCTGTTGCTTCCCTTCCTGACAGAACTCAGATAGTCCGGGCGGCAGGTTCTGTTATAGCCTATCTTGAAGATACGCAGAAGGTGATATTAAATAATATTACCAGACTTGATAGTTACAGTATTTATGATTACATGGTCCTCGACGGCAGAACAAGGAGAAATCTGGAACTTACAGGCAGTATCAGAGATGGTAAAATCTATGGAACGCTGCTCTGGATACTTGATAGAACCGTAACTTCTATGGGAGGCCGCAAACTGAGACAGTGGCTTGAACAACCTCTGTTGAAGATTTCTGAAATAAATCAGAGACTTTCCGGAGTGGAAGAATTTTATCATTCTTTTGACCTCAGAGAGAAATTCAGAGACAGGCTCAAGGAGATAAGAGATCTGGAAAGGATTTTCATGAAAATAGTCTATGGCTCTGCCGGAGCAAGAGATCTGCTTGCAGTCAAGAAATCCCTTGAGATTTTGCCGGAGTTGAAACATCTGTTATCGTCTGTTAAAACAGAATATTTAAAGAAGCTTGCAGGACAGATAAAGGATCTTCAAAAAATTCGGGACATTATTGATAATGCTATTGATGATGATCCGCCTCTGTCAATTAAAGAAGGCAATATTATAAAAACAGGCTTTAATGAAGAAGTAGATAATCTTCGAACCCATCGTTATGACGGGAAACAGTGGATAGTAGAACTGGAGAAACAGGAAAAGGAAAGAACAGGCATAAAATCTCTCAAGGTCCGATATAATAAAGTGTTCGGTTATTTTATTGAAGTAACTAAATCCAATTTACATCTTGTTCCGGAAAATTATATAAGAAAACAGACGACTTCTCTGGGAGAGAGATTTATTACGCCGGAACTGAAAGATTACGAAAGCAAAGTTCTCGGCGCATCTGAGAGGCTTAAAGAACTTGAATATGAACTGTTCTGTGAAATAAGAAGTCAGATTGCCGGATATTCTTCCGATGTGCTTATAACCTCCGATGCTCTTGCTGTTTTTGATGTGCTGTCCACCCTGGCAGATGTTGCAGTAAGTAATAATTATGTAAAACCTGAAGTAAATAAAAGTACAAAGATAATTTTAAAAGGAAGTCGCCATCCTGTTATAGAAGAAATAATAGGTAAGGAGAAATTTGTTCCCAATGATCTCTATATGGATTGTTCCGACCATGTATTGCTTGTTATAACAGGTCCCAATATGGCAGGTAAATCGACTTATTTGAGACAGGCTGCATTATGTGTTATTATGGCACAGACAGGCAGTTTCATACCGGCAGAAGAAGGAAAAATAGGGATTGTTGACAGAATATTTACCAGAATAGGTGCTTTTGATGACCTTGTAATGGGTCAGAGTACGTTCCTGGTTGAGATGAAGGAAGTCGCCGATATTGTTAATAATGCCACAAACAGGAGTCTTATAGTCCTTGATGAGATAGGCAGAGGTACAAGTACCTATGACGGCCTGAGTATTGCCTAGGCTGTGGCTGAATATATATATGAGCATGTGAAAGCAAAAACGCTTTTTACGACTCATTTTCATGAACTCACTCAGATGGCAGAACATTTTGCCGGAGTTAAGAATTATAGAGTAGCTGTAAAGGAGAAGGGGGATGATGTAATATTCTTAAGGAAGATTTTCCCCGGAGGAACTGACAGAAGTTACGGGGTGAAAGTCGCGAAACTGGCAGGGCTGCCAGATAAACTATTAAACAGAGCAGAATATATTCTGGAGAGTATTGAAAAAGTGGAACCGGTTATTTATAAAAAAGATTCTATGTTACAATCTTTACAACTGGAATTTTTTTCAACTCTTCCCAATCCTTTAATCGATGAAATAAGATATATTGATGTGGAAAGATTAACACCTGTGGAAGCATTGATTAAACTTTCCGAATTAAAAGACAGGATTGAAAAAGAATATGTATAATATAAAGCATTCAGCTCTCAGCAGTCAGCAGTCAATTTTTTACTCAATGACAGCTGAATGGGTGATTAAAAAACAGGATGAAAAAAATATATATAATATAAAAAGCAGTTATCAGTCGGTGTTCACAATCGGTTTTTAATAGGACAGCGCTGAAAGCTGATAGCTATTGTAGAAAGGATGGCACATATGAACAAATTTTTAAAATATCTTACAGAGACATACTATGAACCGACATATATCAATAAACTTATCATTATTCTCAGATGGATAGTATTTCTCTACGGAGCTTTTGCAGGTCCTTTAAATATTCCTTTTATTATTGGCGGTGGTATTTATTGTTTACTTGCAACTGTTTCCTCTCTTTATCTTAAAGGTAACAGGCTCAGAATTTTTGTTATAATCCTTGCAGATTTAACCCTTCTTTTCTTTATTTTTAATTTATGCAAAGATTTCGGTAAATCAACATCTATTGAATTCTCTCTCCTGACCTTTTTGCTTCCTATAATAGAAATTGCCGAATATTTACTGGATATGAAATTCAGCATCTTTGGTGCTTCCATTATAGGTATTCTTATCATATCCACTTCTAATTTTCAGGACAGTAAGATACTGTTAAATATTATTATAACTCAGATCTGTAACATAGGAATTATATTTATAGTCTGTTATATGTTGAGTCAGGCCATATTGCAGTTCCAGAGACAGAAAAAGCAGATTAATTCTCTTATTTCTCTTGTAGAAGCAGGTCAGGAACTTGGTTCCAGTCTGACTCTTGAAAAGATTGTCCAGTTAGTTGTGAATATGGTTAAAAACCTTGTAAACTGCAATACCTGTGTTATATATCTCAGGGAAAGAGGAAAAGAGGGTGATATGGTAGTTGTAAAGAACTGTCATACCCTTCCCCAGCATGAAAGATTATTCAAGGATTTCAGTCTTGATGTAGGAGAAAGCACTGTTGCAGAGGTTATAAAAAAGAAAGGTTCCATACTTTTAAACGATGCTCATAAATTCCAGAAAGAAAAAATAATTCCGAAGATGAAAGCTATACGTTCCGTAATGGTTGTTCCATGCCTCTTTCAGAGAGATGCCATAGGAGCCATATATGTTGGCCAGCAGGGTGTCGGCAGTTTTAAAGATGATGATCTGAGGCTTTTATCAATTCTTGCCAATCAGGCAGCACTGGCTATCAAAAATGCCCAGCTTCATGAAAATGTTGCCCAGCTTGCTATAACAGACAGTTTGAGCGGTCTTTATACTCATGGTTATTTTCAGGAAAGTCTCGACCAGGAATTCAAGAAAGCCTTTAAGAACAATAAACCTCTCTCTGTTATGATCCTGGATATTGATTTCTTCAAGATTGTAAATGATAATTTCGGCCATCCCCAGGGTGATGCTCTTTTAAAACAGGTAGGAGGTCTTATAAAAAGCGTTACAAGAGATAATGATATTATCTGCCGTTACGGAGGAGATGAATTTACCATAACCTGTCTCAATACAAACAGAACGGAAGCCATACTTATCGCAGAAAGAATAAGACAGGCAGTGGAAGAATATGACTTTATTGCAGGTAATAAAGTTGTAAAAGTAACAATAAGCGGAGGAGTATCCAGTTTCCCTGAAGACTGTGATTCAAAGAAAGATCTTGTAGTCATAGCAGATGAAACCCTTTATGAGGCCAAAAAGGGCGGACGCAACAGGATTGCCCACAGAACTTAAAGAGGTGAGCAGGGGCGTTTAATTAAACGCCCTTACGCGTAACGCGTCACGCGTTACGCGTTACGAATTTATGCCAGACAGAATAAAAATTTTAGATAGAAGTGTTTCGGAAAAGATAGCAGCCGGCGAAGTCGTTGAAAAGCCGGCTTCTGTTGTAAAAGAACTGATCGAAAATTCTCTTGATGCTTCTTCTTCCAGAATTGATGTGGAACTCAGAGACGGCGGAAGAAACAGGATAAAGATTACCGATAACGGTACAGGCATGAGTCAGACCGATGCCGTACTTGCTTTTGAACGTCATGGTACAAGTAAGATCCGGGAATTTGAAGATCTCGCCAGAGTGGTATCCATGGGGTTCAGGGGAGAAGCTCTTGCAAGTATAGGTGCAGTATCCAGGGTTGAACTTATCACAAAAGAACGGGATGAAATTCTGGGAAGAAAGATTGTATTTGAAGGAGGCCTTCTTGTAGATAATGAAGAAACAGGATGTCCTCCGGGAACAACTGTTCTTGTGGAAAATATTTTTTTCAATGTTCCTGCAAGAAGAAAATTCCTGGCTTCCTCTAAAACAGAACAGAATGCGATCAATAATGTAATTACCAGAATGGCTATTGCCCGTCCTGACGTTTATTTTTCCCTTTCTGCCGATAGAAAAGAAATATGTTCCTACCAGCCTGTACCCGATCTCCTATCAAGAGTGACACAGATTTACAGCAATCTTCACGACAGGCTCATTCCCGTAAAAGGCGCATGTGAAGAAGCTATCCTGACCGGTCTTATATCCCATCCTTCCTGTACCATGCCGAATAGATCCCGTATTTTTCTCTTTATAAATAAACGCTTTGTGAAACCTGGATTGATGTATAAAGCAATTCAGGATTCATATAAGAAATTAATCCCTCACGGAAGATTCCCTGCAGTATTTCTCTTTCTTGACATAGCCCCCCATCTGATAGATGTCAATATCCACCCTGCAAAGGAAGATGTGAAGTTTTCAAAAGAAGGAGTCATATTTTCTTTAATAACAAAAACCATTTCCAATGCTCTGGCTCCTGAAGGCATTTCTTACGATATATTACCGGGTGGAAACAACAGACAGAGTACAAGTATTTCCTTTCATAGTATATCTGCATTCAATGATAAACACATTTCTCCGCGCCAGATAGAATTACCGGATTTTCACAGAGGAAAAGACCCGTTTCACGAAGGTGATGTACATACATCGACCGGCCATAGAGAAGAACGTATCATAGAAAACCTCACAAATACGTACAGTGATGTGTCTCAGTCACAGGGGCGGACAGAAGAACGTATCATAGAAAACATCACAACCGCTTACTGTGATTTATCACAATTCTCAGAGCCTGTAGAAGAACATAATAGAGAAAATCACGCAACTATTCCCACCGACAGAGACATGGCAGAAAAATCTTATGAAGCTATTCGGAAAGATACTTCCTTTAATGTAATAGGAAATTTTAAAAATATTTATATAATTGTCCTTACTGAAAATGAACTGTTATTAATAGATCAGCATGTTGCTCATGAGAGAATAAATTTTGAATTATTAAAAAGAAATATGTCCGGTATATGTCCTTCCCAGAGCCTTCTTCTTCCTCTTACGTTAGATTTTTCATTACAGGAAGCAGAATGGCTCAGGGAAAATATTTCTTTTTTATCATCTCTTGGCTTCGACCTTGAGGATTTCGGTGAAAATACCTTCCTTGTAAGAGGTATACCTTCCGGCCTTGACAGGGTAAGTGATGAAGAATTCTTAAAGGATCTTGTAGCTGAATTTGCTTTTTCCGAAAAAAAGATTTCCAGTGAAGTATTATTTAATAATATTATGGCTTCTATTGCCTGTAAAGCTTCCGTTAAGGCAGGAGATAAGCTTTCAGGGGAAGATATGACAGGTCTTGTTCAGAGATTGTTTAAAACGGAAAATCCTTCTTATTGTCCTCACGGGAGACCTGTTATATTAAGTTTTTCAGAAAGAGATTTAGGCAAACTGTTTAAAAGATATGCATGAAGAATGTTATCCTCCACTCATAGTAATACTGGGCCCTACTGCATGCGGTAAATCAGAACTTGCCCTCAATCTTTCTCTCAAAATTGGCGGAGAAATAATCTCTGCAGATTCAAGGCAGATATATAAAGAGCTTCTTATAGGTACGGCAAAGCCGTCTGCAGAAGATTGTCTCCTTGTACCCCACCATCTTGTAGATATTATCAGCCCCGGAGAAGAATTTACCCTTTATGATTTTCAAAAGATGGCAATGGACACAATCCTTGATGTGTACAGGAGAGGAAAAAGACCTTTACTGGTTGGAGGTACAGGTCTTTATATAAAAGCAGTTACTGAAGGGCTTGTATTACCCGTTACATCTCCCGATTACGAATATCGAAGTTATCTCAAAGAACTGGCTTCGGAGAAAGGCACCGAATATCTCCATGACATGTTATCCCGCGTAGACAGGGAAGCTTCCGAAAGGATTCATCATAATGATTTAAGGCGTATCGTACGTGCCCTTGAGGTATTTAAAACAGGTTCTGTTGCACTGTCCGGTCTTCAGAAAAACCGGGAACCTCTTCCTTTTAAATGTATGAAATTCGGTATACTCTGGCAGAGAGAAACACTTTACAGGCTTATTGAAGAAAGAATTGACCGGATGTTTGCTTCCGGACTTGTTGATGAAGTCCTGAAGCTTATGTCGAAAGGCTATTCTTTTGAAAGCCCTCCTCTGGATGCAGTCGGTTATCCCGAAACAGCCGATTATCTTAAAGGGAAAAGCACCATGTCCGAAGCATTACGTCTTATAAAGAGAAATACGAGACATTTTTCCAAAAGACAGATGACATGGTTTCGAAAGGATAAAGACATTGTCTGGTTTGAGCCTGAGAAAGGTATGTCAAAGGAAGATATGGTTAAAGAGATTATTAGAAGCATCGATGGTCTTCCGTTATTATTTTGATTTAGAAAAAATGGCTGTTTTCCACTTTTACAGGAATTAGCCTGCCATTTCTACCTTGAATTTAGTTAAAATGGCCAGAGTGAACTCTAAAATAGCAGAGTAATTTTATAGGAAAATTATTTATTGAGAAAAAGAAATTTTTTAAATAATTTTTTTTGATGCTAAAAATTATAATCCTTTATAACACAGGTCTTTTTGAAAAAGTAGTATTTATTATCAATAAATATTTTTATAAATACTGAGCATGATAGACTAATTATTTTTTTTTTTTGATATTGGAAGGATTTCACATTTATTAAATAGAATTGCTATTTCTTATAAAGGATTTTTTTAATTCCATATGTTTCCTTTCAGGGAGGTATCTTTTTATGAAGAAATTAGCAATTCTTTACTCTTATCTTGTTTTTGTTCTATTAATTGGATGTTTTTTTGTAAGTTGTGGAGGAGGAGGAAATAATGGCACTCTGCCGGTTACAAATACGAATTCCAATATAGATTCCAATCCTTCCGTTGTTACTTCTACACCAACACCTGTTTTAATTCAAAAACCGATTCAAGGCTATATTTATGGAAATAACATAACAATAGAAGACGGAGAAACAATTCCTAACATAAACGTGCTTGATGTTTCGGCCTGCCAGGCAGATTCTTCAGGAAATGAGCCATTTATAAAACAGGTGGCAAATTCCTTACAGCAAGACTACCCGGAAGACTGGGCGAAGGTTGAAGTGCAGGAGCTTTATGCTCAGTTAAACAAGACTCTATCAGAGAGTAAGCCCCTGCCTGAGTATAATGCCCAGGCACAGGTATCGTCTGTTTATAGCGATACATCTATACCTGTAGAGTCTGACGGACATTTTGATAATACAGTCCTTACAGGAACTGCAGACAGCAATGTGAAGCTGGAAGTGGCTCTTGGAGAAGACAATTATTCTGAAGTGGAAACACTTCCTTCGTCAGGTTCTATAAATTCCTCTGATGCTACAAGTGCAGCAGTGCTTAAATCTTGCCCTGAGAAGATATTTGCCTTCCCGGGAGAGATTGTAATATTTAAAGTATATTCAGAGCCGGGCATTAATCTGAAATCGGCAGGCTTAAAGTTTACGTTGAATAATGCCTCTATAGGCTGTATCACACAGCCAGTGTATTTATGCTTGTTCGGAGCACATAAATATCAGGTGGCGTATGGCTGTGTATATATAAAACATGGTCTGGATACCCCAGTCGATACAATTATTACAGCAAGACTAAATTCCGGCCAGAGTATGAGCATTTTCTTGGAGGTTATAAAGAAAACTGCAAGTGTATCTGGCACAGTTTATACCGGAGGAAGCACTCTGGTAAAAGGTTATGTAAAATCTCTGGGGCCAAAGGCATGCTGCAAAATAGATGCTTCAGGGAATTATAGCCTGCCGAAGGTATTTATGGGTCATAGTAGATCTGTCATAGCAACCTGGTGGACATCTGAAAATGGGCAAAAGATACGGCATAGGGAAGAGAAGGTTATCGATTTCCTGAATGCGAATGTGACCGGATTTAATTTTGGGGTGCCGCCAACGCCGACTCCTACTTTGACACCGACTGTGACTCCTACCATTCGACCGCCAGAAGATAAATTTTATAGTATTCAAATTTCAAAAGTAATTGCTCAGTATATGAGATGGGAAGAAGAATTAGGAAATGATCAGGCTATAGAGAAGACAGTTAAATGGTTAAATGGAGAAACCAATCAGCCTGTTCCAGATGGTATCAAAAGAAGTTGTATTGTAGATAGAGGTGGTGTAGCTATTGGAGTAGAATTTGTTGATGGTATGTTTCAAACTATTGATACTACCGATCCTTTTGAAGATGCTTACGACAATAATATAAATACAAAAGAACATAATAGTGTAGATAATTTGAATCTGCTTTCTATAAATAATACTAAAAATATTACTGGCTCAGAAATTACCACTTTTAAACCTGATAAAATATTAATTCTTTCTCCATATGAGTGTTTCTTCAAGTTTGAATCTGACCTTGATTTGAAAGATATAGGTGATGAATTGGTAAATAAAGGTTATGATGTAACAATAAAATTAGCACGTAAAACCGATTTTGACCTTGTATTGGACAGCAGCTATGATCCTGAAAGCTATACGTATGATGCTGTTTTACCTTCTAATGCAGATAGTAATACTATTAATAATATTATAAGGCCGGGCGATTATGAACAGTTAGGGGATTATGGATTGATTTATATTTTAACTCATTCCTGGGATGAAGGTATAATTATGGGAAATTATACATATCAAGATCCTCCTACACAGAGATGGCTTCAGGATAATTGGAAAAGTGTTAAGAATGGTACATTGGAGTTCCATCATCAACTATGCAAACATCTTGGAGATGTTTATCCTGGATTAGGAAGTCCTAAAACTAAGTGGGGTTATATACGGAGAATCGGTATTAACAAAAGATTCTTTGAAAACTTAAATAGTAATCCATCCAAAAATTTTAAAGGTTCTATTGTATTTATAGCAGGGTGTCAATCCGGTGGATATACTGATGATGAGGGTGTTATCAACCATCAACTTGCAGATGCTTTTAGCAGTGCAGATATTTATTTAGGCTGTCATGGATATGATTCGTTTGTTTCTTGGCACTATGCTATAGGCTATTATTTCTTGCGTTATATGATGGAAGGCCCCATAGCACCGGTAAGCATTCCAGGTTATGATTCTACTAAAATATTATCTGGCACGCCATTACCGGAGCCAAATTGTCCAATGCATGCTAAAGAAGCCTGGGATGCATTAAATTATTACAATGTAATTATAGACCCCAGGCATCCAAAAGACTTAAGTGATCATAATCGTTATTTTAAGATGTTTCCTCCGGAGCCTGACAATCAGATTTATTTTCCAGCTCCCGTAAATATAATAGTAGATAAAAATTATTGAGTTTCTATATAGCTTTTATCAAGAGGAGAATTTATTATGAATAGCAGATTATACATAATTTTAATAATTATTATGTTAATTTGTTCATCTTGTAATATACGACATAATAATTTATTTACCACTCAAAATACTTTTTCTCACGAACAGTTCCCTCCATATATATTTGTTAGTAAATGGGGTAGTAATGGTTCTGGTGATGGAGAATTTAGTGAACCCGGTAAAATAGTGGTAAATAGTAAAAGTGAATTGTATGTGATTGATGATAAACGTGAATGTATCATGAAAAAAAACGTATATGATACTGTTACAAAAGTTAATTTTCGTATCCAGAAATTTGATTCCAGCGGAAATTTTATTAAAAAAATATATAATTTTAAAAGTTCCGGTAATGGGCCATTCAGGCGACCTCGTGATATTGCTGTCGATTCAAGGGATTATATTTACATGATTCTTTTTAATGGTTACTGGATTCAAAAACAGGATTCCGATGGAAATTTTATAAGTAATTTTGGGAAAGAAGATCCTGACAGGAACGGGTTTCGTCCTTATAGTATAGCAGTAGATTTTAAAAATGATATTTACATAGGTAATAGTGATGGAGGCCTCCACTGCTGGATTAATAAATATGATAGTAATGGAAAATTTATTATAACATTCGATTGGCCGAATCATGATGATTTACAACAGATACTTGAAGATATTATTATAAATAAAACTGGCCACATTTATGTTGTAGATTATAGTCATGATTACTCTTCTATATATAAACTGGATCAGACAGGTAAATTTATTAAATGGTGGGGGCCGAAAGGAGATAGAGATTTTTTTGAAGGTAATATATTTATAACAAATGATCTTAAAGACAATATCCTGGTCAGTAATTCTAAAGAAAATAGAATTGAAATATTTGATCCAAACGGCGTCTTTATAACTAAATTCGGTTCTAAAGGTAATAAAGACGGGCAATTTAACAATCCCAGAGGTATTGCTGTAGATTGTAAAGGTAATTTATATGTAGTGGATGCCGGTAACTACCGTATTCAGAAATTTAAACCAAATCCTGAATTTAAATCAAAATAAGGAGGCTTATAATGCAAAAGAAAATTTACTTATTACTGGTATTTATACTGATTACCATAGTATTTTTATCTAACTGCGGAGGAAACGACACTATAACACAACCTGTCTCTTTATCCACTCCTGTATCCAATACGTTAAGTAATACAGGCTATATAGTAATACGGATAGTATGGCCTCAGGAAGATACAGCAGGAAATTACACCTTTTCATCACCTGATAACAAGAGCCTTACAGCATCTATGACCAGAGACACATATGGTATTAATATTAAAATAGTTGCATATGATGATCCAAATAGTATTCTGGCTGATGAAAATTTTATGAGAGTTAATAATGAACCAGTAATAGAAAGAAAAATCGGAGATCTTCCTGTTATAAAAGTAAAAGTAAGCATAACTGCTTATCAACTTTATCCTGATAGTATTATAGACAGCAAGGATTATGTTTTTGATATAAAAACCGGACAAAATACATTATATATGCCTCTTGGTGATTACTCTTTTAAGGTAATAGCTACCAAACCGAACATAACATTACCTTACTACTCCAATAAATCTAATAATAACTCCGGCAAAATTGCCCGGTCTACTCCTACTCCTGTAGTAATACACGGCAAAACAGGGAATATAATGATTGCAAATGATTATCCATATCCTCCAGAACCTACGACTCCTTCGGAAACACCCGGCACTGATATAATAGCTCAACTTATGATAACCTATCCTGCAGATGCAAACGGAATAGTTCCAGAAGCAAAACCTGTAGCAGATAAACCGGTTAATTTCCAGCTACAGGGGGAAGGCAGCCTGTCATCTACCTGGGGGACTACAGATCCTAACGGATATTGTGTGGTATCATTCATACCTGCGTTAGAAGGAACAGATACAATTACAGCCAATTTCTACCCTGATCCCAATGACCCGAATACTGTTTATACCGACTCATGCACAGTAAATGTAATTCGGAATAATACCCCTCCAGAAACTACAGTCACTCCAGAGCCAAACTCTATTCCCACAACACCAGAAGGTCCTGTGCTGGTATGGAAAGAGGATTTTGAAACCTATGCTCCCGGAAGCTGGCCTGAAAACTGGATTACTATGGGAGAATCTCGCACAAACAGAGTTAATAATTGTATTGTATCATATGGTGGAAATCAAACATTACAGCTTCGCGGAACTGATAATTCTGCTTCTGCTTCCAGAGCTTTTACAGCGCCTCCATGTGAAGTAACTTGTTCTATCCGAATTTCAGATGATGAACATGATTCAACTTTTGAATATTCTGATAGTATGATAGGAATCAAGTCACCGAACTACGCAAAACCGCTTTTAGATTTTTATGCACATATGAAATATATAAACGATGATCCGAATTTTCCTCTGGTTGAGCAGCGTGATATATCTATATTTACTGATACAATTGGTGAATATTACCCTGATACCTGGTATAGAGTGACTATAAGATATTATGTAGACGGGCGAGTAACCTACTGGTTAAACGGTCAACTTATAGCAGTTACATATAATGATTCACCATATAATTATCTTTATTATTTCGAGTATCTTTACTTTTTTTCCTATCACTGTACTGTCTGGATAGATGATATAGAGGTGTATCATTTTAACGGCCCGGACTGGGATAATAAATTAAAATAACAATTTTAATAAATCCGGGAGGAAGTTCATATGAATAAGAAATCTCTATATACTTTCTCCCGGATAATTATTATCTCTATATATATCGTATTATGGTTTTTATTATATAAATATTATTCCGTATTTACTCACTATAATATCCCGAAATTCACCTTGAACAGCGTATATGACAGCCTCTCTGTGAATATAATTATTTTTACCATGTTACCTCTGATATATATGTTAAATTATTTTCTGCTTACAAAATATAAAGTTATTCCTCTTTCTGTAAAGATTTCTCTCTTTTTTGCCTGTATTATTTCTGCAGTCCTGAATATTCTCACCCATCCTGTCGGAGCACCTGATATATTCAACTATATAATTAACTGTAAAATGGCTTATTTTTATCATCTAAATCCTTATATTCATACCTTTCAATCTTTTGGCGATGACCCTTTAATAAACTACACAACCCTTTCCCATTCCACGCTGCCTTACGGCCCTTTATGGCTTCTTTTATGTTATATCCCTTTTCATATATCAGGTTTTTCTTCTATTCTTTCAATTCTTTTATGTTATAAGAGTTTTAACTTTGTTTTCTTCATATTTACCGTTATACTCATATACCATTATGAAGAGAAAGATAAAAAGTGGATGTCTCTGTATCTCTTTATGGGAAATCCTGTTATATTATTTGAAGGAATGGTAAACGGCCATAATGACATAATAATGACCTTCTTTTTTATCTATTCTATATTTAACTTGAGAGGGAATTCTTTTTTTACTCTACCACTCTTCACTCTTGGCTCTCTGGTAAAGGTTTTTATATTACCTTTACTTCCTCTGTTTCTTATAGAAATGGTAAGAAGAAAATGGCCTATCAATAAAATAATTACATCCTGTCTGTTATCTGTCTTAATAGCACTATGCCTGTTTATTCCTTTCCGTGATAGGAATGTAATAAAAGGAATGCTCTCTGGAATGAATTCCTATCATGAAACAAGGGGATTATCCACTTATGCAGTGATAAGGACATATATGAAAAGGAACGGGATAGAAGGTCTTCATCATATAAAATTTATATGGGGTTTTATATTTATTCTCTTCTTAATAGCAGAAATATTCTTCATAAAAGGCAGAGTTGAAGACAGATCATTAGATATTCTGTTGTTTTTCCTTATAAACATATCCCTGCTTTATCCCTGGTATCTTATCCCGGTATTTACTCTTCTTTCTGTGTCGGAGGATAAAAGAGGCCTGTTTTATTTATTTGCCGGCACATTTACCGGCATGTTGTTTTACCCTTTATCTGTATGGTTATGGAGATTCATTATAAATACTTCTAATAGCACTGCTTTTCTAAGTCTGTCTGTGATTATGATATTGCCTGTAATCATTTTCTTTATTTTCAGAATATCAAATAAGGCGGTTACAATATGAGAAGCGTAACACTTTCTGTAATAATGCCTGTTTATAATGAATATTCCACAGTAGAAGAAAGTATAAAGAGATTATTTATACTCAGGCAAAATACCAATCTTTCCGGTGTACAGGTAATAATTGTAGATGACTGCTCGAATGACGGTACAGAGAAGATTCTGCATAAACTATCTGAAGAATTACCTGCTGAAGATTTCTTCCAGTGGATATTTTTAAGACACAATCAAAATGCCGGTAAGGGGAAAGCAATTAAAATTGCACTTGAGAAAGCTACGGGAGAAATAACCATCATTCACGACGGAGACCTGGAATATAATCCGGCAGATATGTTTAATATAATATCTTTATTTATAGAAACGAATGCTGTTGCCGTATATGGTTCAAGGTTTCTTCCCGGAAACTGTTCCAGGAATGTTATCTTTTATCACAGAATGGGAAACAGATTCCTGACGCTCCTCTGTAATTTGATAACAGCCTCAAACCTTACGGACATGGAAACCTGTTATAAGGCTATAAAGACAGATATTTTAAAGGCTATTCCCATTGAGAGTAATGATTTCTGTTTCGAAGCAGAAATTACAATAAAACTTGCCCGGAGAAACATAAATATTTCAGAAGTTCCTATTATTTATACAGGAAGGAATTATGGAGAAGGAAAAAAGATAAGTTATAAAGATGGGATAAAAACCCTGTTTACAATATTAAAATACGGTTATCCTGTAATATATAATAACCTGTCTTTATCGACAATTTTAAACTTTAAACAATTAATGCACCGTAAAAATACACTCTAAATTAACCACATTCATGTGACAGATCTGGCCAATGCCGGAAAATTCAAAATTAAAACAACTCATTTATCTTTCCAATGGATGAGTCGATCCATATCCAGTTTTGTGCCAGGCTGCATTATTCAGTATAAATTTATGAGTTATTTATAGTCAGATCAGTAAAATATCTCTGATAACAATAAAAAATATCTTATTAGCAGGAAAATAAAGGACTTTAACGAATATATTTAAAAAAACAAGTAATATCAAGGAAGGAGAATGTGCCAGGAAGACTGGATTGTATATTATCTGGTCTTTAGAGCCAGTATAAATAGATGGCAAAGAATAATTGTCAGGATAATTTCCTGCAGCAGATAAAAAGAGAAAGAATTGGTGTTGTTATATATCTCGTTAACGGTTTTCAATTAAAAGGTATGGTAAAGGGTTACGATAATTTTACCGTATTTTTAGAAAATGAAGGTAAAATACAGATGGTTTATAAACATGCAATTACCACAATTTCTCCGACAAAACCTGTAAAAATTGCTTCCCAGACCTGGCAGGAAAATCCGGATAAGAAAAAATTATCTGATGATAATGATGAGGAAGGGGAATAATATTTCCAGAAAACTATGATTTTTTAAGCATAAAATACAGGGGGTTCCCAGGAACCCCTTGTATAATTCTCGCCAGGGTATAATTTAAGGGTATAGGAATTTTCATCTTTAATGATGTAAAATAAAGCTTTAGATGAAAATTAAGTAGAGGCAGTTTATTTAAATAATTTATACGAAAATTCAGACTATTTTTGGAAATTTTTAAAAATTATGATTAGACTTAACAGATTTCTTGCTCACTGCGGTATCTCTTCCAGAAGAGAAGCAGAGAATTTGATTGAAACCGGCAGAATAAAGGTAAATGACAGACCTGTTACCAAACAGGGTATTAAGATTGATCCTGACAGAGACAGGGTTTCTTTTGACGGAGTAATAATTAACCCGGAAGAAAAGGTCTACCTTATAATAAACAAACCTAAAGGTTATGTTACAACATCATTTGATCCGCAAAAAAGACCGACTGTTTTAGACCTGCTTCCTGAAATGGAAACAAGAGTATATCCTGTAGGAAGGCTGGACTATAACACAGAAGGTCTTTTAATATTAACCAATGACGGAGATTTTTCTTTCAGATTAATTCATCCGAAATATAAAATCGGTAAAGTTTATATTGTAAAACTTTACGGCGGTTTTTCTCCAAAAAAACTCGAAAAACTCAGAAACGGTGTTGAATTGTCAGATGGACTTACTGCACCGGCCAGGGTAAAACTGGTAAAAGCAAAAGGTAAAGAAACAATACTTGAAATGGAGATATATGAAGGAAAAAAGAGACAGATCAGAAGGATGTGTACTTCTTTAGGTTATAGAGTTGTAGAATTACGCCGTATTCAGATAGGAACACTCAGACTGGGAAGTTTAAAGCCCGGTGCATGCAGATATCTCGGCCCGAATGAAGTAAGGAAGTTAAAGGAACTTGTAGGACTTGGTACGGTGAGCAGTGAACAGTGAATATAGTATTAACTGGCAATTGCCCACTGATAAAGCGGAGGATAAAATGAAATTAACAAAATTAAGAAATAGATTTGACGAACTTAAGATAGATGCCTTTCTGGTAACAGCCGGCGTTAACAGGAGATATCTGAGCGGATACAGCGGAGACGGGGGATGGGTTTTAATTACTGAACATGATGCCATATTGTTTACTGACTTTACATATCTTGAAAGGGCACAGAATGAGGCAAAAGATTTTACGGTAATTAAATTTCCCGGTAAAGAGATCAAACCTCTGGATTGCCTGGCTACTGCCATAGGGCAACTGAATATAAGGTCTCTTGGATTTGAAGCCGATACTGTCATATATTCTTTTTATGAGGATATGGCAAAAAAGCTATCATCCATAAATCTTGTACCTACCAGGAAAGTTGTAGAACATCTGAGAGAAATAAAAACTCACGATGAAATAAATTGTATGAAAAAAGCTTCGTCTATTGCAGATGAAGCCTTTATGAATACGATGAAATATCTCAGGCCAGGAGTCAGAGAAAGTGAAATAAGAGCCCACCTTAATTATTTTATACAGACTCTCGGAGGATTTAAGGAGAGCTTTGAAATAATAATTGCTTCCGGGCCAAGGGGAGCAATGCCCCATGCAAAAACATCTGATGAAATTATAAAAGAAGGAGACCTGGTCATTATTGATTACGGAGCTACCTATAACGGTTATTGCTCTGACTGCACCAGAACCGTTCTGATTGGAGAAGCAGATGAAAGACAGATGGCTGTTTATAATCTTGTGGAAAAAGCGCAGAAAGCTGCCATGAATGCTGTTACAGCCGGTGTTGAATGTAAAGAAGTTGACAGGGTGGCAAGAGACATGTTTGCCGCCGAAGGATACAGAGAAGAATTCGGACACAGTGTCGGTCATGGTGTCGGATTAATGGTTCATGAAAGTCCCGGACTTAATGCTACAAATAATCAAAAATTAGAAGCAGGTATGGTTGTTACTGTCGAACCGGGCCTTTATTTCAGCGGATGGGGCGGAGTCAGAATCGAAGATACGGTGCTGGTTACAGACCATGGATTTGAATTAATTACCGGTGCACCTCATAAATTAAATAATTTTTTCTAAAAATCCAGATTTTTTCAGGTTTTTAGAAGGACTTTTTTAAAAAATGGTGAATATGCAAGGTAATTTAACACTTAACGGTTAAAACGTTGATAAATCTTGAGTTGTAACTTGAGATGAAAAGATATAAATGAAAGGAGGTGTTAATTTTGACCAAAACAGAACTTGCCAAGAAAGTTACTGAAAAAACAAGCCTTAAGAAAAAGGATGTTACTGTAGCTGTAGATGCTGTATTTGAAATTATAAAAGAGGCTTTGGCAAAGGGAGAGAAAGTACAGTTAATTCCTTTTGGTAGTTTCACCGTGAAGGAAAGAAAAGCCAGAGAAGGAAGAAATCCAAGAACTGGAGACAAGATAGAAATACCTGCTCGCAAAGTTGCTACTTTCCAACCTGGCAAAGCATTAAGAGATGCAGTGGCTGGCTAATTGTTGTTTACATTGAGTTTGTTATGGAGAAGGATCTTATCCTTCTTCATTAATTTTTTATAGGCGTTCAGCTATCAGCATTCAGCATTCAGATTTTATGAAGACAAAACATATCATTAGAATCCTGTTCTCAGACCAATCAGAGTAACGGTTTTTTTGCTGATAGCTAACTGCTGAACGCTTAATTATTTTTTATTTTTAAATAAATATTTTATAAAAAGCTGTTTGTTGACTGCCAGTGGCTGAACGCTTCTTTAATTTTTATCTTAAAATTATGTTGATTTTATTTATAGATTTTTCTATAATAAGAGGAGGAGGGAATAATTTCTTTGAAAAAGTTGAGAGAGGATATAAATTATGGATAAGGTAAAGCAAGAAACACTCAAAAGTGAAATACTGGATCTCTATGTTAATAAATCTCAAAGTTATAACCAGATTCTTGAGGATTTGATATTAAAGTATCCTGAAATCGATATGTATGAACTTTCTCAGATACTTAATGCAACTATCGGAAGACCTAAAGCAACAAAACTTATTTTGAAGAAGGATGTAGATGTGGAAATACCTGTTGAATCTAGTCCTTTCTTAATAAAATTTGAACCTCCACAAGAATGACATAAGTTTAACTCGTAGCTAAGCCACCGACAATGTCGGTGGTGGGGCGTGGGGGCGGAGGCCCCACACCTTTAGGCTTTGCAACATTGTTGCAGAGCCGCGTTATATGTTGTAAACTATGATTTATGGAAAATTACAACAATTCATC
>JAKPQU010000518.1 GCA_029555925.1 Bacillota bacterium | reverse complement strand
TTTAACTGAACTTCCCTGTACCGATAAAACTTTATATAATTATTACACTTTGTCAGCTTCTGCCTGACAGGCTCTTACGAAGAAAAATAATTTGCCTTATTTAATTTGTTTTATAAACAATAAATTAGCCCTTATTTAATTTTTAATTCTATATAAAAAAGTAATTTTTCTTCTCCAGAGCCCGCCAGGCAGAAGCTTTTTAAGGATACCATTTTACCTGTTACGGTAATATGAACATGAGCCTGCCACATGCCATTTATCTTATGCAATTCATCTTCCAGTTCTTTCCGATGGTATTCTTCCCTGTAGTATGATTCATCTCTCAGGGGAGTCTATTTCTCATGAAAATCCCTGTTTCTTATATGAAAATCTGACACCTTTTTTGCAAATGTTGGGTCTAAAATTCTCATTACAAGTCTTTCTGTTTTAATAACCGGAATATTCATATATGCAATTCTTTAACGACAGAATCTATATCAGAGTCGAATGTGAGAAAAGTTTTTCTTTCGGGAAACATTACTTCACCCATATTTATGATAACGACTTTCCCTTCTGTTACCTGTGGCAGTAATGAAGCAGGCTGTACAGTAAGGGATGAACCCATGACAAGGAACAGATCTGCTTCTGCTGCTTCTCTCATGGCAGCATGCATACCTTCCACCGGTTCTCCGAAAAATACTATGTCAGGTTTGACGAAGCCGTCACAGGAACATCTTAACTCATTTTTGTGTGCCAGTTCTTCTTTCAGCCAGTTAAAATCATAAAATTTCCTGCATTTAATACAGTGAGAAGTTGTAAAGCCTCCATGAACTTCTATGACATGTTTTGAACCTGCCATTTGATGGAGTCCGTCTATATTCTGTGTTATAACAGCTTTTAACTTACCTTTTTGTTCAAGTTCTGCAAGGAATTTATGTCCCTGTGTGGGCATAATTCTATCATAAAATCCTATAAAATCTTTTGCAAATTTAAAAAAATGGGACGGATCTTTCTTGAAATAGTCATAATCGAAGGTTTTGTACGGATCATAAAGTCCTGTGGAGTAAATTCCGCCTTTCCCGCGAAAATCCGGTATACCTGCACCTGTAGATATGCCGGCACCTGTGAGAGCAACAATATAATTTGAATCATCTATAGCTTTCTGTAATTTTTCAATGTCTTTTTTCATAATAATATTTCCTCGATTATCGTGACATTTGACGCGTGACGGATGGAACAATTTACGCATCACGTCTCACGCTCAGTATATCTCCGGTACTTCTCCTCCTGATCGTTTCATAAGTTCCTTCATAGCATCCGGTATCCTTCCTTCTGCCGTACCTGCAGTGCAGAATGGAATAGCTTCCATAGAAGATTGAAGCTGAATATATGGTAATGTCACAAACAGTTCCTCTTCGGAAAGTCTTACCATTTTTCTTGCAGTAATATCACCAAATGATATATTTACTTTTCCTGTAATCAGTGGATAAGTAATGACAGACCGGCACAGTGAACCTGACGGATCGCATTCCATTGGCATACCTGTTTCAAAATAAGCAAGATTTACAATCCTTGCAGCCTGCCAGGCATTACATATTATGATTACTACATCCGGCTTTAATTCTGATTTTGATAGTGGAGAAAATATGATATGTTCTGCTATACCCATGGGAGGTTTTATTTTTGCCATAGCCATTGAACGATGTATTGCAGAAGGACATGAGTAAAGTTTTTCTCCGTCAATAAGGAATTCTCTCAGTGTTTTCATATCTTCAGGGAGAAATCCTCCCAGGCCCAGATACTGGGAACCACCGCCGCAACCGGAATTTTCTTTTGTAAGATCTATGACTTCTCCTGCAGAAGCTTTACCTATTGCTCCGCAGACCCACACCTTCTTTTTTGACACCTCAAAATTTACGCTGTCAGTACAGGTTATGCTGACAGGTTCTTTTTTCAGACCAAGAACATCCGTTAATTCTTTTGACCAGTTTTTCCATTTCATAAAACGTTCCTCCTTTATTTATTATAAAATTACTGTGGTGAGCATAAATAATACATATCTTCTCTCGTGACGTGTAACGCGTAACGCGTGATAGGAGGAAAACACTTATTAAATGCTTATGCTCAGGTCAGTAGTATTACTGAAAATTTTCAGGCATACCTTTTTCTATCCAGTCCTCATACTGCATCATTACATTATGGTTTTCAAAAACCTTTATATTTATCATACCGATAATACATATAAAGAACAATATGAGAAAGAATTGGTAATTGCCTTTTTTATATATACACCACAGAGTTATAATTATGCTGAATACTGATAATACAGCATATACATGAAATATGCCTGATGTGTCAAATCCTGTATGGCATGTCCTGTTCAGACTCAGGGAATATACATTGAAAAGAATAATCGATAGTGAAACTATAATTATTATAGAAACACTTATTTTATTCATTTCACTTTTTTAATCCAGTCGGAAATATCTTTTATAATATATTCCGGTACATTTCCTCCGAACATATATTCATCGGGACTGCTTTTACCTTCTCCTTCTATAAACAGGTGATTAAGGAAAGGATAGCTTTTAAATTCTACATTTTTTTGACCTTCCAGTGCTGATTTCCAGAGTTTAAAATCTTCCATGGTAACCTGATAATCTCTTTCTCCCTGAAGTATTAACAGGGGCTGTTTTATCTGTTTTGCTGTATCTAAAATATTATATGTTCTTAAATCAAGCCAGTATTTCGGATATACCCCATAGAGTGTTTCCTCCGGTGAATTTTCATTTAAGGCTTTTATTTTTTTTACAATTTTTTTTATTTCGTCCAGTTTTGCCTGTTCATCACTGCTTATGTTTCCGTCAAGAGAGTAAATATAATTTGTCTGTTCCAGAATTTTATCTTCAAGTGGTAGTGTCGCACCTGCCAGTATAATAAAACCTGCCGCATCAGGAGTAAGGTCTGCTATCTTCGGAATAAGGGTACCGCCCAGGCTGTGACCGAGTATAAAGATTTTGCCCGGGTCTATTCCTTCTGCTTTCTGAAGTAATTTTAATCCTTCCAGAACATCGTCAACAGTTTCTTCTTTTACCGTAAGTTCTTTCATTGAGCCCATTGTTTCACCATATGTCTTTGTTCTTTTTTCATAACGAAGGGTGGCTATCCCCCGGGAGGCAAGTCCGAGAGCAATATCTTTGAAAGGTTTATTTGCACCGACTGTTTCATCGCGATCATTTGGCCCTGCCCCGTGGACCAGTATAACGGCAGGGATATTTCCTGGTACTTTCGGCACAGTGAGTGTTCCCGGAAGCTCCCATTCTCCTGACCCAACTGTCACTTCTTTCTCTGTAAAACTGTCAGGTTTTACATAGGCAGGTATTTTATATTCGAGAGATGTTCCGGGAGGGAGAAACCAGAGACCGCTTATCTCTTTTTTATTGTTAAAAACGATTTGAATATCCAGAGAAGTTTTTTCAAATTCACATGTTACATATATAATATCATATTCTGATTTTTTGTCTTTTCTGATACCTGCCTGTTTTTTTAAAGGCCCTGTTTCCACCAGGAGTTCTTTCCAGATTACCTGAAGTTTATCTGCAGGCATTAATCCTTTTACTGTACTGTCAAAACAGGTTTCTGCCTGTATAAAATTTTCTTCTACCAGTAAATCAACAAATTCTTTTGCCAGATCTTCACAGGATTTTTGACTCTGTCCGTAACAGCTTCCCATTAAAATAGTAAATAAAGAAATAAAGAGAAGAAGGTTTTTCATAAAGTGTTCCTCCTTAAATGTTTATTTAAATCTATAATTAAACCCTATATTAAATAACCATGATTTATCTATAGAGGATAATCCTCTTGACAGGTTAAGAGTCATTTGCAGATTATCATGAAGATTTACAGTATACCCTGTATTGACAGTCACAAGTCCCACACCACCGGGATCTTTATTCGGATATTTTATTCCTCCTGAAATAAAAATATAGTGATTGTCGTTTATAGTGAAACCTATTTGCATACCTGATATAATTTGATTATATCTTTCTTTACTGTTTGAATCCACCTTGTTCCGTACCAGTACAATCCCTGAAAGATCCCATCTGTCTTTGAAGGCATATTTTATAAGATAGCCCCCCCCCCGGTTCTAGTGCACCATCTCCAAAGCCACCGCTTCCCGAAGGAAATGTTACTGTTCCAAGTAACCCCATAGATGGATTTTCTTGTCTGAAATGCCATTTAAAACCTACAGAAACATCATTAAACCCCCATCTAGGAGACTGATATTCCAGAAAATCGCTGAAGATTCTCAGTTCTGTTTGAGGTCCTGTATCTATACGGAGAAGAACAGGAAAATAGTTCTCTGTGGAAGTATTATCTTTATAGTGAAGTGAAACGAAATCCATTTCAAGCTGTACATAGCCCTTTTCCATATCTTCCGGTTTTATAACATCACTGTATTCTCCTTCTATAAGGTCAAGGTCTTCTGGTTTTTCGTCGGAAGAAGATTTATCTGTCTCAGCTATGGTCTTATTGGAATAAGAAATAATAAAATCAGTCTTTACCGGCAGAGAAATTGTTTCTATATCTGCCAGAAGAGGAATTTTAACGGATAGAATTAAAAATATTATTAAGATTATATATTTCATAATTCACCATTCACGACTCACTTTCTCAAAAGTTCTGACACAATACCGACATAACCTTTAAAGGCTTTTTTCATTTCTCCTATTTCTATATATTCATTTGTCGTATGAGCGAGAGATTCCAGAGAAGGACCGAAACCTATAATCTGGCATTTTTTATCAGGATAGAGTTCTCTGTATTTAATTACGGCACTTCCGTCTGTACAGAAACTGTATGCTCCTATTTCAACGGGAATTTCTACTTTTGCAAGACCTTCTTTTGCTTTTACAACTAGCTCATCCGCCTCGTCTGTCTGCCAGGCAGGAGCAAATTTATTCTGTTTTATCTTCACTCCCGTATAGGTTATACATTCGTCTTTTGCATACTCTACAACAGGGGGTTTTAAAGAAGGATATAATCGTTGCCCGTGTTCTATTACATTACCCATATTATCATTTACTATTTTAAGGATTGATTCTTCCGTATCGCCCGGAAGGGTTCTCACGTCATAGGTAAGTTCAACTTCATTGGGCACTGTGGAATTTCCTCCTCTTCCGTCTATACCTCCCCCTCCTCCTACAGGGATTTTTATATCTGTAGGAACAATGTTTCTTTTACCCAGTAGAGCTACGGCTTCAGATCTGTACCATACGTGGAAAGCTTCTATGATAAAGGCAACCTGTTCTATAGGGTTGATAGTAGTTCTGCCTACGGAGGCATGTTTGCCGTATCCGAAGATGCTTATAAGGATTTCTCCTCTTCCTCTCTGAGCGATATTAAGTCTGCACTCAGATGCTTCACCTATGATTATATAATCAGGCTGTATCTTTTTAATAGCTTCCAGGAAGCATACTCCTTCAAAGAGTTCTTCTACTACTGTTCCCACTATGTAGACTTCACCGTTAAATTCGTTTCCGTCAAGTTCTTTCACGAGTTTCATTGCATGAAACATCGTGGCAAAAGCGCCTTTCATGTCTGATGCGCCACGGCCGTAAAGTTTCTGATCCTTTATTGCTGCAGAATGGGGTTTTATTTCTTCATCCCATTTTGACGGATCGGCATTTACTGTATCAAGGTGTCCTGTAAGAACTATTTTTTTTCCTTTTCCCGTGCCCAGTTTTATTTTACCGATGAAATTTCCCATTCTGTCAAAATAGGCATCATCAAAATTAAGTTTTACCGCTTCCCTGATACATCTTTCCACTACAGTTTTTTCCTGGCCTGAAAGGCTTTTAAGTTGTATCAGTTTCTGGGCAAAGTGAAGTACATTTGAAAAATCGTAATTTTTAATTGATTGTAATAATTGCATAATTGTTTGACTCCTTTTTTATAATCGTGACGCGTGACGCGTAACGCGTGACGCGAAAAGAAACGGTTTGAATAAAGATTTATAATCTAATAAAAAAATCCGTTATGAGTAATGTTTCAGACATCACGCATTACGCATTACGAACCTCATTACAGATATCTACAATTCTGATTATAAGTATTATTTCGGTTAAGTCAAGATTTAAATTCTCATTGCAGGAATGGCAGTTGTTTTTGTAGAAATTTGATTGCCTGAATGGAACCTTAAATCATTTACGCGTCACGCGTCACGCGTCACGAATAAAATAGAACGGAGAAATTACATGTTTGAACATTTTATTTCAGCAGCCAGGGGAGAAGAGCCTGCAGATCTTCTTCTAAAAAATGCAAAACTTGTAAATGTTTTTTCAGGAGAGATTTATGAAACTCATGTAGCAGTATATAACGGAATAATTACGGGGTTCGGTGAATATGAAGCAAAAGAAACAGTGGATTTAAAAGGTCAGTATCTATGTCCCGGCTTTATTGATGCCCATGTCCATCTTGAAAGTTCTATGGTAACAGTTCCTGAATTTGCCCGTGCCGTAATCCCTCATGGTACTACCTGCGTGATTACCGATCCTCATGAAATTGCAAATGTACTGGGTATTGAAGGAGTCAGATATATTCGTGACACAAGCAGAGACCTGCCCCTCAGGGTATATATTATGCTTCCTTCCTGTGTTCCCGCTACCCATATGGAAACTTCCGGGGCAAGCCTGACGGCAGAAGATCTTGTTATGATGTTTAATTATCCGAGAGTCATAGGGCTTGCTGAAGTGATGAATTATCCGGGTGTTATTTACCGTGTTCCCGATGTGTTAGAAAAACTTGTAACAGCAGAAGACCGCCCTGTGGACGGTCATGCTCCCGGCCTTACCGGGAAAGACCTTTCTGCCTATATTGTGGCAGGCATAGGTTCTGACCATGAATGTACCACTGTAGAAGAAGCAAGGGAAAAACTTCAATCAGGTATGCATATTATGATAAGGGATGGCACTACTGCCAGGAATTTAAAACCGCTGTTACCTCTTGTAAATTTATATAATGCTTCCCGGTGCAGTTTCTGTACAGATGACCGTCATCCTGATGATCTTCTGAGTGAAGGACATATTGATTATATTGTAAAAACTGCTATCAGAGAAGGACTCGAGCCTGTACTGGCCATTCAGCTTGCTACCATCAATACTGCCCGTTATTTCGGACTGAAACATTCAGGTGCAATTGCTCCCGGCTATTATGCAGATATGCTTGTTTTTGATGATTTTGAGTCTTTTAATATAAGACAGGTTTATCAGAAAGGCATAAAAGTGGCAGAAGATGGGAAATTCCTGGGGAAGATAAGAGGAGATATTGAAAAAATGCCTCTGAGAAGCACTGTGAATGTAAACTGGAATGACCTGGATTTCTCTATTCATTTGCCGTCACATATGAATGGTAAGGCGAAAGGCAGGGTAATAGGTATTGTCTCGGAACAGATAATTACAAAAAATCTTGTAGAAGATCTTACCGTTTATGACGGAAAGGCTGTTGCCGATACAGAGAAGGATTTACTCAAAATTGCCGTAATAGAAAGACACCTTGCTTCAGGCAATGTGGGGCTCGGTTTTGTAAAAGGATTTGGCATGAAACACGGTGCCATAGCATCGAGCGTAAATCATGACAGTCATAATATTATCGTAGTTGGTACAAATGATAAAGATATGATAACTGCTGTTATTGAAGTGGTTAGAATGAAAGGCGGTCAGTGTGTTGTCAATAATGATGCAGTCCTTGCATCACTTCCTCTTCCCATTGCAGGCCTTATGTCAGATCTTCCCATTGAAGAAGTAAGAGATAGAATAAAAGAAATGACAGATGCCGCTCATGGACTGGGATGTGTTTTATCTGACCCGATTATGACCATGTCTTTTCTTGCTTTGCCTGTAATACCTGATTTAAAACTTACAGACAGGGGACTTGTGGATGTGACTAAATTTTCTCTCGTACCACTTTTCTGCAATGAATCGTGATGTGTGATATGAAACATGTAAAAAGAGAAAAAATTCTTGTAATAGATGATGATAAACTGGTGAGAATGACTCTGGAAGCTGTGCTTTCCACTAGAGACTATAAGGTTTTAACTGCTTCAACAGGTGAAGAGGGACTTACTGTAGCTTCTGTGGAACTTCCTGATTTGATTATTCTGGATCTTTCCATGCCCGGCATGTCAGGTATTGATGTTTGCCGGGAATTGAGAGAAAGTTCAAAAGTTCCCATTATAGTTCTTTCTGTTTATAATCAGGAATTTGAGAAGGTAGCTTCCCTTGAAGCAGGAGCAGATGATTATATTGTAAAGCCTTTTAATACGGCAGAGCTTATTGCCAGAATTCGTGCCCATATAAGAAGAGCCAGGAGATTTGCTTCGGGAAAACTTGCTTTTGAGTCGAAAGGTTTAAGGATTGATCTGAATAAATATCAGGTCTTTCTGAATGATGAACCGATAAAACTTACAAAAACAGAATTTGCAATACTTCAGCAGTTGTTTAAGAACAGGGGAAATCCTGTGAGCTATAAAATACTTCTTACTACCATCTGGGGCCCTGAATATGCAAATGACTATCATACCCTGAGGGTACATATTGGCAATATGAGAAAAAAAATTGAAATAGATCCTGATAATCCGGAATTTATTATTACAGAACCGGGACTGGGATATAGATTTAATATGTGAAATATTGCCGGGTAAAGCCAACTTCTTGATTTCAATTCTTAATACCTCTTGTTCTATATTCTTCTTTTGAAAACTTATTTCTATTATAATGAAAATTATTATATTCTTGTTGAATTCTTTATAAAATCTTGATATTTTTTTTATATGTTCTTTATTAAAAAAATATTCTTTTATTGCTATAATTATAGTTAGTTTCATAACTATCCATAAATAATGACCTCGTAATGCGTAAAGCGTAATGCGTGATGCGCAGGGATTAAACCCGTCACGCGTCACGACGACTTAAATTCTAATAAGTTATGAAACACACTACTATACTTTTTCTAAAATCTGCAAAAGTATAGAAATATTAAGGAGGGAGATTTTTTGAAGAAAACATTTATTCTGACAGGTGTATTACTTGTAACCACTGTTATCATTACCATGTTTTTTATAGGATGCGGTGGAGATAACCGGGTAAATACCTTACCGGTAATACCTACTCCTACCGTTTCAGGCGAAGTTCCCTTACATGATCCTCCCCTGGGAATGGTAAGTTCAGAATCAGGAGGGTTAGCCTCAGGATTTATAGATCTGATTACAGAAGGTCTTAAAGATGGGGTTAAATCATGGATAGGAGATAATACAACAGGAAGAGTACTTGATTTGATTGGAAATGCACTTGGTTTTAACACAGAAGAGCAAGAGTTGGAACAAATAAACAACCAGCTAAAAGAAATGAATTCAAAAATGGATCAAGTTTTATCCCAGCTTACAGTGATAGAACAACAGCTTACTGCTTTACAACATCAGCTTCTCATCACACAGGTAAACCTGGAGAGTTACATATCTAATACAGTTCTTGGTACATATATAACTAATATTTCATCTAAATTTGATACAACCAGTCCATCTGGATTTATGTATTTTTCACAACAGGGAAGCAAGCTGGATCCAAATGTTGACCCTAACTCTCCTGAAGTCATAACACTAAAAAAAGAAATAGCTACTTATGCTACTTATAATTTTGGTGTTTTGGAAACGCAGATTCAGGGCATACATGATGCAATCTGTCCAAGTACTACAGCCTTAGATGGAGTTTTAAAACAATTTGTAGATAAAATTATCCTTCAAAACCCTACTTCTGCCATGACAGATCCAAATAATGCTATGGCTAATTATCTTCTACTTGAAAATTATTTTGCCCAGATACTTAATTATCAGACAAAAGCACTTATTATTGTAACAGAAATAAATAATTATAAGGACCCTAGTGGAACAGCTGCCAGCTCCTATTTGAATGGAACATATAAACAGTTACTTACAGATGAAATTTTAGCATTTCACAATACTGTTCAGTACATGATGTTAAATATGTATGATTACCGGACAGTAAATAATTATGTTAATGAATGCTCTTATACACAAAGTGCCGGAGTTATCGGAGCGGGAGGAACCGGTCTTGCTAAGGATAATATTTTTTTAATGGTTTATGCCCGTTCCAGATTCTTCACCGCTCAGGTAAGAAATGCTTTTGAAAATAACTTCGGCCTTCATGGGATTATTATTACACCTTATAATTATGCTCAGGATTCAGATGCAAGTTCTCCTCGTACTATTACACTTAATTTGAGTCAAAATAATGTCACTCAGGCCAGTGTTTCTGTACAGGCTAAAAAGATGGCTGGTAGATTTCCTTATACACAATGGCAACGGTATCCATCATATATGGCTGCATCTCCTGATAATAACTGGGCTATTTATGAGTTTGATACCACTGCAGATCCCTCTAATACAACTCATGCTTTTAATGCCAATTTGCCTGCAGGAACATATAATGTGTCTATTGCCGGCCAGCCATGGTATAATACCAGTTCAAATCTGGGGACTGTTACTATTCTTTACTATGATCCGAATAATCCTGATTATAAAACAGCCACTACAAATCAAACTGCCACTAACACGGTAAAATTTGGGTGTTTTTCCGGTAGATGGAACTGGGGACACATGTTATTAAGGTTAATTTCTGGAGGTGCATGGTATCCTCAAATGAATGACGCTGACGAAAATATGTCAGGCTATACTTATTTTCCAACGAAAGACAACCCCGAGATAATGAATAATATGTGGTTTAATTACCCTGTTACCCAAAATGCAGGTACGCTTCACGAACAGAAGCTTATGTTTGATACGCTATATCAATTTAGGACTACAGATATTTCAAGCTTATTTTATAATCATTCTACTTATTTATATTTTCATACATCTGATGGTGGAGCAAAACAGAAGAATGTGTATTGCAGGTGTTTTGTTTTCACAGGAGACTATCCAAACGGTATTAGTAACTATATGTCTAACGAGAGTTATGATCAAATAGATACAAAAGTTAGTAACGTTTTTTCTGGAATGACTCCTACCATGTCTGCTAGTAGTAAACAGGTAACTATGTCTCAAGGTACAATTATACAGGCTTCTTCAAATAATCATAGCGGAGCAAATGTATCAGTACAATTTTCTTTTCACCCGGTATTTATGAATACATATAATATTTTCCAGTAATTCTAATTGGGTTACCAGGATCAAAACAACGAATTTTGGGTATTTCGGAAGAAACTCCGAGATACCCGATTTCTTTTATTGATAGAGGACAGGTTAAGGATTTTGGTGAATTTATAGAATTTAAAATAATTTCCTAACCTGTCTCCATCCACTTTCCGGCCTTTTCTTTGAATATTTCGAAATCTTCTTCAATCTTTTTTATAGAATCTTCTCCCTTATCTAAAAAACCGCTTCTGGCTTTTTCCTCAAGCTCTCCTGCAGAGTGAGAAAGTATTTCTGCAAAGACAATAGCCGAAGAACCTTTCAATGCATGGGATAATGATTTTACTCCATTTATATCATTCTTTTCCGCTGCTTTTCTCAGATTTTTTAATATTTTATCTGTTTCTTCTATAAAGGCTGATACAATTTTTTTTGCAGTATCTTCATCTTTTATGAGATTTTCCTGAAAAGCCCTGTAATTGAATATTTTATATAATTCAGAATTTTTTACGACATGTATATATTTTCCTTTATCTTCGTAAAATTTATCTTTGTCCCTATCTTCGCCAGAATCTTCGCCAGAATCTTCGCTAGAATCTTCGCCAGAATCTTCGCTAACATTATCTTTCCGAAGAATCCATTTTTCAATTGTTTCTATAAGGAGATCTATATTTACAGGTTTTGTCATATAATCATTCATACCTGATTGCAGGCATTTTTCTCTGTCCCCTTTCATAGCACCGGCAGTCATTGCTATAACAGGTATATTTCTGTTAATAACTGAAGACTCTTCGCTTCTTATTAATTTTGTTGTTTCATAACCGTCCAGGCCCGGCATCTGACAATCCATAAGGACCAGGTCATAATCTGTATTTTGTAAAAATTCTATTGCTTCATAACCGTTTGATACTGTATCAACATAAGTGTAATTTTTCTTTTTCAATATACTGGCAATGACCTTTTGATTTACAATATTATCCTCTGCAAGAAGTATTTTATATGATTTTTTTTCACATTCTTTTATTGAAACTTTTTCTAAACCTTCGTTATTTATTTTCTCCTTTCTCTCACGATCTTTTTCAAATTCAAGGGTAAACCGGAATTCAGAACCTTCTCCTTCTTTACTTTCAACACCGATTTTTCCGCCCATCATTTCACACAGGTTTTTTGATATGGCAAGACCGAGACCTGTCCCTCCCGGAGTTCTCGAACTGTCTAACTGGCTGAAAGATTTAAAGAGTAGATGCTGTTTTTCCTCTGCTATACCGGGCCCTGTGTCTTTTACTGAAAAATAGATCTTTACTTTTTCTTCATCTTCTTTTTCTTTATTTACTTCCAGGAGAATCTGTCCTTTTGATGTAAATTTTACGGCATTACCTGTAATATTGAAAAGTATTTGCTTTACCCTTACAGGGTCTCCTTTCAGAAAAAGAGGAACCTGGGGAGAAATATTGTATCTGCAGTCAAGACCTTTTTCTTTTCCTTTAAAAAAGGTTATGTCCGTAACATCTTTTATTACACTGTCCAGGTCAAAAGATATATTTTCCATTTCCATTTTTCCTGCTTCTATCCTGGAAAAATCCAGTATGTCATTTATGATATAAAGAAGTGTTTCAGAGCTTTTTCTTGCTGTATTGACATAATCTTTCTGCTCTTCTGTCAGGGGTGTTTCTGAGAGGAGATTTAGCATGCCAGTAATACCTGTCAGAGGTGTTCTTATCTCGTGTGACATGTTTGCAAGAAAAATACTTTTTGTTTTATTTGCAGATTCTGCTTCTTCTTTTGCTTTATGCAATTGTTCTTCAAAGGCTTTTCTCTCTGTAATATCACTCAGGCCTGCAAAGAATACTTTTTCTTTATTGAACTCTGTCGTAACGGCAGACAGGATGGCCCAGAAATGTTCTCCCATCTCATTTTTAAACTTTACTTCTCTGTGCCTTACATATCCTTCCCTTTGAATTTCATTTATAATAGACATTCTGTCCTGTGGATTTACATAATAATCAGTTGATCTTTTCACTGGAGCAGGAGATTTTTCAATACCGAACAGTTCAGATGCTTTCTGATTGATATAGATAACAGTATTATCTGACATTCTTATCATCACAAGAGGTAAGGGCATGATGTCAACCATAAGACGAAATCTTTCTTCACTTTCTTTGAGTATTTCTTCAGATTTTTTTCTTTCTGTAATATCTCTCATTACTATCAATTTTCCTGTGAAAGAACTTTTTTTAGTTTTTACAGGGCTGATTAATAGATCAAAATATTTATCTATCTCTTCTTTTTGAAAAGTGATTTCCTTCTTTATCGAATCTGTATGTTCAAGGGAAAGCATATCCGGCCAGGCATTAAAAATTTCACTGAATGTTTTCCCTGTGAGGTTAATGCTTTTATTTTCCAGTATTTCTTTTGCAGAAGGATTTATATCGGCAAGTCTGTTTTTTTCATCAAAAACAATCATAAGATCACTCATATTATCTATTAAAGTGCTTCTTGCAACAGGTATAATGTCCAGCATTCGGTAACGAAATATTGCTATTGCATAGAATATACCTGTAACAGACAGAATGGTAGATGTCATATTATAGCCTTTTAGCGGTGTAATTCCCATATTAAAGAGTATATCACTTACAGACGGTATTACTGTAGCTATAATTATCAGGATAGTCTGGCTGTAATAAAAAAAAGACCCTTCTCTTATATGTTTTATGAGTAATATTACTGTTGTCATAAGCAGGGCATAACAGTAAAAACAGTAGAGCCAGTACCAGAGACCGTTTGTAGAAAGTAAAACATAGAAGGGGCCGGATTTATCTATATGATAGTTATACCTGAACATTTTATGATATTCTGATGTCCACATAAGAATCCATGTGATAAAAGGAAAAACCATTAATGATGTAATAAGGCGCCTCTTTATCCATTCCGATTTATTTATATGACTTATTACCATAAGTAAGGTTAAAGGTGGGATTAATGATACTACTGTGAATCTGATTTTTGTGATAATAATTTTTAATGTTAAATCAGTAGTATGTATATCCATGGCGTAAAGAAATGCCCAGAAAGCACATAAAAGCATAAGATTTCTGAAATATCTGGCAGTAGGTATATTCTGAAATTGATACGCATAAATTGCCAGACCCAGGAGAATTATTATTGAAAATAAAAGAGGTAATATAAATAGAGTATGTTCCATATTTTTTCCTGATAGCTTTATAGTTTATGTCATAATTTATTAGAATTTAATTAGAGTGAAAAGTGAAAAGTGAAAAGTGAAAAGAATAGGACATAACTTACTATTTACTTTTCGCTATTCACTTTTTCTTACATTATGAATTGTTATTGAAACTAACTATAATATAAAAACTTAATTCTATTTCAGGTTATTAATTCCTCTAAAGAGATAAAATACTTGTATAATTACTTACAACTCACCACTTACGACTTGTTAAAAAATAAATATTTCTATATATTTTGAAGGATTTTAAGGAAATAAATAAAATATAAATATACAGGTGAATAAATAATAGTTACAGAACATTCTTCTGTTACGCATCACCCGTTACGCGTTACGCATCACTAGTAAATTGCTTTCAGGACTTTTGTGAAATCCGCTCTGTATTTTGCCAGATAATGACTTTTACCTTTATTCCGGTCATACTGAGCATCAGATTGTGAGTTGAACATGTTAAGAACTTTTGCCAATAAATTTATAAATTTTATGAGTTTCGACAGGGAAGTCCGGCATCTTGTAAATGTCCTTAATCGTAAGATTGAACAGCCTGTAGGAACCCCTCCTTTAAAATCTCACCCCAGCGGATTTAAAAAGGAAATCGCCAAGAGACGTATTCGTATTGCCACAGCCTACATAAATATTGTTCAGCAGTTAGAGTCGGAAAAATATGAAGAAAGACTCGATGCCCTGGAAAATTTAATACAGGAATCTCTCTATGCACAGAATGTGGCAATGCCTCTCAATACTGCAAGACTTCAGGCTGCTCTTATGAAAGAAGTAGTTAAAAACAAGGGAAATCTCAGAAAGCAGATGGAATTTATGACTGATTTTACCAGAGCTTCTCACGGGCATCCTGCTGTAATAAGAGAATTATTGAAAAAAAATCTGCTCATAGAAGTTCCTGAGACAGGAAAGAAACTCTGTGAAATGGATCTCGGCTGGGACGGCCATGTTCATGACAATCTTTCAGAAGGCAGGAAAACTCCATCACAGGTACTGTTGGATGCCTTTATTAAAGGCATTTCAGAAGTTACCCTTGCTTATTATAATTTTATTGATACGAGAATAGTCCAGGAAGCTGTCAGGGCAGGGGAGATTCTTGGAATAAGAGTCTGTATGGGTATAGAGTTTTCTGTCGGTAAAGCAGGTAACAGAGAACATTTTATGTTTTTGCTTCCTTATTTCAGGACTGTAAAAGAATATATTGATTTTTTGACTCTGAATAAAGAAAAACTTCTTTTTTTCAGGGAAGGTCTGAAGGAAAATACATCACACAGACAGCTTACTATCAGGCGTATGCTGGAGAATTTTAATCAGAACTGTCTTCAGGAATTGAATTTCGGTACTTTTAATCTGGATGTTCTTACAGTGAAACCATTGCTATGGGAAGATTTAAAAGGTATTGTTCTTGAAGGACAGGCATCAAGGAAACATCTCGGCGAATTACTTTACAGAAGATTGAAACCTGTTCTTCACAGAAGAATTCTTGCACTGAAGGCCCAGTATGAGACATTTCAGGAAGAGGTAAAACAGAAAAGAAAATCCCGTACAGATCTTAATGCCCTGGAATATCTTTATAAAATGGCCAGGAGTAAATATGAAGAACTTACGCCTGAAAAATTGAGATTGAAGTATTTTGAGAATAAAGCCGCTTTTGATTATGATTCAGCTTTCCTTTCCAAGGAAGAAGTCCTCAAATCTCTCAGAGCTTCAGCCGGTGAAACTGTATACATTCATCCTCTGGAAGTGGGTATAAAGAATGCAATTACTACTATTATAAGATATCATAAATATATTACACAGGTTGAAACCTTTAATATGCAGGACAGTATATATCGTAATCCTATGGAATATCATATGCTGAATAATTTTATCTATCTTATTAACAGAGGTTCTTATGACGATATGAAAAGCTTCTGTGAGAGGTGTCATATTACTGATATTCCTGAAGATGAATTCTTTAAATCCTGGGAATATTATCATGCAAATCCTTTAAAGACAAGATGCGGAAGTGATTCTACAGGCCGTGATCCCAAGATTCCAGGAATGGGATTCATTCGTCTCACATCTATTCCGGAAAATTCTTCTCAGAGATATGTTTATAAAACCCATACGGAGGTACCTTTTGATATAGATATATCCCTTGGTAATAACATATCACACGATGAAAAAAATGAAGAAGCCAGAAGTATAATCATATCTCTCGGGAAAGCTTCTGAATTTAAAAAGAATCTTGTAGGAGATGAAGAACATCTCACCCATGTAGATTTGAAAAACTTCTGGGTTTATCTCAATCCGTCACTGAAAAATTTGATGAAAATAACAATAGCTGCCATACCTGCTTCTATGACAATAGGCTTTTATACTCTTATATGGTTTGGCATTACCTTTATCAGAAATGTAATAGCCGATCTGACTTCCAATTCAGGGTTTGACCCCAGGGAATGGAAACTTGAAGATATTAATTTTGAAAATATCGCCAATTCTCTGTTCTGGACAGGGTTCTCCGTACCTTTACTCAAGACAGTCGAGTTCATTTTCGATACAAGGTTGGCCATGTTTCTTAAAGATGAAACGATTATAAGATGGTCCAGATTCTTCGTACTTGCTTTTGCCAACGGAAGTTATCTTTATATTCATAACAGCATAAGAGGATTTTCTGAAGGGATTAAAAGAATGAATTTCTTCAGAAGTATTCTCTCTTTCCCGTTTGCTTCCATTTTTTCCTATCTTCTGGATTATCTTGGTATACCATTTATCCCTAAAGTAGTTCAGACAAAATTCTGGTCAGATGTAGTGGCAGGAATTATTGAAGGAACAGGAAAATACAGGCTTATACAAAATTTGAGAAAAAGAGATTTTACAGAATTACTTCCCCTTCTTGATTGTAATGATGAAAAGAAGAGAACTGTGGCTATAATGGATATTTTATATATATGGGCCAGGATGCAGAGAGGTAAATCGACTCTTTATAATATTTTAATTCATGATAAAGAGGTACTGGAAAAGATGCATAATGTATACCATAATGATGTTACAATGGAAGAACTTGTGGAAATGGTAATTAATAATTATCATCATGAAGAAGAAGCCCTTGCTCTCACTCATATCATCGGAGCTTATTATTCTCATTTCTGTACATGGCTGAATAAAATTTACAGGATTTCCGGAAATGGCCGTGTTTCTGCATAATATTTATGAGAATTGTGAAAGGTGAAGAGAAGAATACGTTCTCATTATTCGTTGTGACCACGCGGTAATGGCAGTTAGAGCCTATCCGAAAAGTTTATTGTACACCCTTCACTCTTCACGATATATTAAAGGAGTTTATCAGTGGAAAAAGATAATAATAAAGAACATATTAAAGAAGTTATTGAAAAACTTCCCGGAGAAGTTACCGGCGAATCTGATAAAGAAATTGTCGGGGAAGTTACAGAAGAATCTGATAAGGAAATTATCGGAGAATCTGATAAGGAAATTATCGGAGAATCTGATAAGGAAATTATCGGAGAATCTGATAAGGAAATTACCGGAGAATCTGATAAGGAAATTATCGGAGAATCTGATAAGGAAATTATCGGAGAATCTGATAAGGAAATTATCGGAGAATCTGATAAGGAAATTATCGGGGAACTTGATAAAGAAATTGCTGAAGAGCTTAATAAAGAAATTGCTGAAGAGCTTAATAAAAAAGTTACAAAAAAGCTTAATAAGGAAGTTACGAAGAAATTTAATAAAGAAAATAATCAAGAAAATATTATAGTAAAAATGAAATCTGTCAGTAAAATATACGGGAACGGAGTGAAAGCTCTGAATGGTATAAATATTAATATATTAAAAGGTGAATTCGTTTTTATTGTCGGTCCTACAGGTACAGGAAAATCAACCTTTCTAAAACTCATAAACAGGGAAGAAATAGTGACAGAAGGTGAAGTAATTGTAGATGGCAGAGATGTGGAAAAACTTTCTGCAAATGAAGTGCCCCATCTTCGCAGAAGGTTAGGAGTTATATTTCAGGATTTCAAGCTTTTGCCACAGAAGACCTGTTATGAGAATGTTGCCTATGCTCTCCAGGTAATAGGAGCGGGGCAGAGAGAGATTTCCTATAAAGTCCCCCGTGCCCTGGAATCTGTCGGGCTTGAAACTAAAGGTACAAGATATCCTGATGAACTGTCGGGAGGAGAAAAGCAGAGGGTTGCCATAGCTAGAGCTTTTGTAAACAATCCGGTTATTATCCTCGCCGACGAACCTACAGGTAATCTTGACCCTGACACTTCCTGGGAAATAACCCAGCTTCTTATTGACCTTAATAAAAGAGGTACTACCGTTCTTATGGCAACTCATGATAAGAGTATTGTAAACAGAACGAGAAAACGTGTCATAGTCCTTCATACTGACGGAACAATATTCAGTGATCAGGAAAAAGGGGGATATATTCATGGACTATAACAGTATCAGATTTTTTTTCTCGGAAGTTTATACCTCTATAAAAAGAAATTTTCTTATGTCTCTTGCGGCATGCAGTACCATGATGCTCTCCATTTTAATACTGGGATTTTTTTTACTGATAATAAGCAATCTGAATTTTATGACAGAGGTTTTAATCACTCAGGTAGAAGTTACTGTTTTTCTTAAAAATAATATTACAGAAGGTGAAATTTATAAATTGAAAAATAGCCTTGCCTCTATGCCTTCTGTTAAGGAAACACATTTTGTTACAAGGGCAGAAGCGCTTAAAAGATTGGAAGAAAGACTAGGTAATATGTCTGAAATAAAGAAAAATACTCTACTGAATTCTGTAGAGGTTTCTGTTACAGTGCCGGACAATATTCCTAAAGTAGCAGAGGAAGCAAAAAAGTTACCTGGAGTCCATCATGTAAAATATGGAAAAGATGAAACGGACATGCTCATAAGATTTTCCAGAAAAGTTAACATAATAGGTATGGTAAGTACTGTTATAATGATATTAATAACTATGATGATAGTCAGCAATGCTATCCGCCTGACTGTTTATGCAAGAAGAAGAGAAATAGAAATAATGCTTCTTGTAGGTGCTACCAGATGGTTTATCAGATGGCCTTTTATTCTGGAAGGTCTGGTCTATGGACTGTCAGGTTCTGTTGTCGCAGTTATTATTCTTTCTTTAATTTATAGCTATGTGTCGGCTTCTATATTAAGCAGCCTTCCCTTTATACCTATGATACCGGGTCTGTCTCCGTGGACTGCTGTTTTTCTGGTATTTACAGGACTTGCCATAGGGTTTCTTGCCAGTTTATTTTCTTTAAGCAGATTTTTAAAGGTTTGAATTAAGAAAGAGTGAAAAGTGGTGAAGAGTGAGTCGTGAGTCGTGAGAAGTGAAGGGTGAAAAAAAAATTTTATAAAGAAGGAGAATTTTTTTTTTATAGAATGTTCTTTATCCGAATTACCGCAAAAAAGCAACATCATAAAAAAACCACAAAGAGGCTTTTGAATTAATGAATAAGCGAATTTTTCTAGGAGGTCTGTTGTGATAACAAAAAAAATAATTGTTTTTTTCCTGTTTTTATTTTTATCCATCTCTTTTTCTCCTGCCTTTTCAGATAATCTTTCAGATAAGAAAGAAGAACTTAAAGATATAAAAGCTCAGATTTCAGAAGCAAAAGACAGGATAGAGGATGCCAATGCAAAAGAAAAGGTTCTTTCGGAAAAGCTTCGCAAACATCGCTCTCTTCTTTATTCTGCTATGAAAGAAGTTGATAATGCTTCTTTACAACTGAAAGGGACAGAAAAAAAATTGAAGACTTTAAAGGCAGAATTGAGGCTTTCTGAGAAAGTTTATGCAAAACATCAGCGTGAACTTGATAAGAGATTACAGCAAATATATGAAGATATGGATCCTGCCTATATCGCTGTCCTGACAAAATCCAAAAATTTTTCTGATTTTTTAAATACCTATTATTACCTTCAGATGATTGTTCAGGATGATGTTTCTGTTTTGAAACAGATAAGGAAGGAAAAAGAAGAAATCAATAAGAAGAAAGTAGCGGTAGAAAGCCGTTATAACCAGGTGTTAAAATTAAAAAAACAGTTAAATGATAAAGAGAACAAACTTGCCGGTGTGGTAGCAGATCAGGAATATTTAATTGCTCTTCTGAATGATGAAAGAAAACAGCACGCTGATAAATTGTCGCAGCTTGAAGACGAAGCCCAGACAATGAAGCAGGAAATAGATGCTATTATAAATAAAAACAGTTACTCCTATGGTATTGTTCCTTCCTGCAAGGGCAATGGTTCTCTTTCCAGATGGCCTGCGGCAGGCCCTATTACCTCAAATTTCGGATGGAGACTCCATCCTATTTACGGTGCCTGGAGATTTCATGCCGGTGTTGATATAGGAGCCGATTATGATACTCCAATATATGCAGCAGGTGATGGAGTGATTATAAGTGCCGACTGGCTTGGAGGTTATGGAAATGCCGTTATGATTGATCATGGCGGTGGCGTAGTCACACTTTACGGACACTGTGCGAGTCTGGCAGTTTCTTACGGACAGCATGTAACAAAAGGACAGCTTATAGCTTATGTGGGAAGTACAGGCAACAGCACAGGTCCCCATCTCCATTTTGAAGTCAGGCAGGATGGCGTGTCAGTAGATCCCTGTGCCTTTGTTAACTGAGACCGGGATTTTCAGGATTTTGTGGATTACCGGGATTGGTAATTATTATTAGAAATTTATAATTTATATGCAGGGCTTGATTAAAGCCCATAGAAAAACTCGTAGGGGTTTGACAAATCAAACCCCTACGAGATTTTATAGATAAAATTTTCACCTTGAAATTTATTCTTATTCGATATATAATAGATGAAACAGTTTGGATTTCTACGCGTCACGCGTCACGCGTCACGCGTCACGTAGAGGAGGGTTGTTCGTTCTCTGTTTTAATGGCGTAGAATAAAACTTTAGATAAAAATTATAAAGAGGCAATTTATCTAAATAATTTATAGGAGGCTAAAAAGACTGTATGTTTATAAAAAACAGGTTAATAATGGGGTTCTTGA
>JAKPQU010000513.1 GCA_029555925.1 Bacillota bacterium | reverse complement strand
AATCCCTGCGCATCACGCATTACGCTTTACGCATTACGAGGTCATTATTTATGGATAGTTATGAAACTAACTATAATAATATGTATGTGCCGGTCAACACATGAAATATAGAGTTTGAGAAAAAATTCTAAAGAGACCGGGGAAAATCCTTCATTATAAATTATTTATATAAACTGCCTGTTATATTACTGACCTGACCATAAACATATAACAGGTTTTCCTCCCGTCACGCGTTACGCGTTACGCGTTACGATTCTCATACGTTTTCTTTAAAGCCCGAGTTTATAACATCAAAGGATTATTATGACAAAAATTTTAATTAAAATAATCCTGTTTATAATCCCGGTAATCTTTAAAATCCTGAAAATCACGGCCAAAATTATCTTGACAAAATAGAATTTTTACATTAAATTTATAATTTCTAATTACAGGTAAAATTTTAATTTACTTACCATTAAGTGTAATTATTACACTAACAGAATATCATATTAAAAAAAATTGTCAAGAGGTAAACGAAAAAATTTATGGATATCAGCAGAATAAGGAATTTTTCAATCATAGCACATATAGATCACGGTAAATCAACTCTGGCCGACAGGCTTTTAGAAGCTACCAATACCATATCACAGAGGGAAATGAGAGCACAGATACTGGATGATATGGATCTAGAAAGGGAAAGAGGTATTACAATAAAATCTCATGCCATAAGAATGAACTATAAATATTCCGACAATGAGACCTATATATTAAACCTTATAGATACGCCGGGCCATGTAGATTTCTCCTATGAAGTAAGCCGTTCTCTTGCTGCATGCGAAGGGGCTCTGCTGGTAGTGGATTCCACGCAGGGTGTGGAAGCCCAGACTTTAAGCACCCTTTATCAGGCTCTTGACAATGACCTTCATATAATACCTGTAATAAATAAAATAGATCTTCCCAATGCACAGATAGAAATGGTTACGGATCAGATAATAGAGCTGATAGGATGCAAGAAAAACGAGATAGTCCCTGTAAGTGCCAAAACAGGTTACGGCATAAAAGAGCTCCTGGAAGAGATAGTAATACAGATACCACCTCCTAAAGGAAATCCTGACGAGCCTCTTCAGGCACTTATCTTCGATTCTATATTTGACAATTACAGAGGTGCCATACCTTATGTCAGGGTTGTAAACGGCAGAATAAAGGCAAAGACAAAGATATTTATGTTTTCAAACGAAAAAACCTATGAAGTAGATGAAGTGGGATATTTAAGACTGAAAAAAGAACCAAGGGAGGAACTGGTAGCAGGAGATGTGGGATATGTACTTGCAAATATAAGAAATGTAAGTGATACAAGGGTCGGTGATACAATAACAGATGCCCTTGATAAAACATCAGGTCCCCTTCCCGGTTACAGACCTGCAAAACCTATGGTTTTTGCAGGACTTTATCCTGTAAACAGTGATGAATATAATTTACTAAAAGATGCTCTGGATAAATTGAAATTAAATGACAGTTCTCTCATATATGAGCCGGAAACATCAAAAGCTCTCGGTTTCGGTTTCAGATGCGGTTTTCTTGGTCTTCTTCATATGGAAATAGTTCAGGAACGGTTATTCAGAGAATATAATATGGACATAATAACAACTGTTCCCAATGTGGAATATATAGTTTATAAAATTGACGGGGATGTAATAACTATTGATAATCCATCAAATCTTCCTGAACCAAATTTTATTGAAAAAATAGAGGAACCATTTATTACCTCTCAGATTATAACACCTTCGGAATTTATAGGAAATATAATGAAACTTGCTTCGGACAGAAGAGGCATACATAAACAGATGGAATATGTGGATAGAAGCAGAGTCAATCTGAATTTTGAATTTCCCCTTGTGGAAATAGTATTTGATTTCTATGATAAATTAAAGACTATCTCTAAAGGCTATGCTTCACTTGATTATGAATTTCTGGAATACAGAGAATCTGATCTTGAAAAACTGGATATATTATTAAACGGAGAGCCAGTAGATGCCCTTTCAATGGTAGTGCACAGAGAGAAAGCCTATTTCTGGGGGAAAAAGCTGGTTCAGAAATTGAGAAAACTCATCCCCAGGCAGTTATATGAAGTGGTCATACAGGCAGCCATAGGAAGCCGCGTTATAGCAAGAGAAAGTATAAAAGCACTCAGAAAAAATGTTATTGCCAAATGTTACGGCGGAGATATTACAAGAAAGAGAAAACTTCTGGAAAAACAAAAAGAAGGCAAAAAACGTATGAAAAGAGTGGGCAAAGTAGAAATTCCCCAGGAAGCATTCCTTGCAATTTTGACTATAGAAGATGAAGAGTGAGTCGTGAAGAGTGAAGAGTGAAAAATGCTCAGGTTTACCATACGCATTACGCATCACGCATCACGAAATTATAATGGAACATAAAAAACTCTATCTTTATATACACATACCTTTCTGTAAAAACAAATGTCCCTACTGCGCCTTTTATTCCATAGAAGATCTTGACTTTATTGAAGCCTATATTAAAACCCTGACAGAAGAGATCAATCTCTATTCTTCTTTGTTTAATTTCAACCATATAGAGTCAATCTATATAGGAGGAGGTACTCCTTCCCTGCTTTCCCCGAACCATTTGGAGAATATTCTGAACATCCTTCCTGTAAATAAAAATGCTGAAATTACTATTGAAACGAACCCGGAATCCCTTGCACAGGAGAAATTGAAATTCTATAAAGAATCAGGTATAAACAGATTGAGTGTTGGCATACAGTCATGTATTGACAGAAATCTCTGTGTTCTCGGAAGAAATCACAGAGTCTCTCAGATTTATAAAATACTTGATTATATCTACGGACTGGACTTTAAAAATATAAATTTCGATTTTATCTATAATATACCGGGTCAGACTCCGGAAGATCTGAACAGAGAATTTGACTTTATAAAAACATATAATCCCCAGCATCTTTCTTTTTACGGGCTCATCCTGGAAGAAGACACGGATTTTTTTAATATGTACAATCAAAAAACAGATGAAGATCTTTACAGAGATATGTATTTAAGGATCTCGGAAAAGCTGAAAGAAATTGGATATGAGCACTATGAGATATCAAATTTCTGCAAACCCGGCTATCTGTGCCGGCACAACTGGTCTTACTGGGATTTCAGCGAATATCTTGCCCTGGGGCCGTCAGGTTCTTCGTATATAGAGGGCAAAAGATTTAAAAATCCCGATTCTCTGGGAGAATATATAAAAAATATAGAAAACAACAAACTCGCCATAGAAGAACCGGAAAAGAGAAACAGTGAGAATATACTCCTCGAAAAGATCTTCCTTTCGTTAAGAAAAAATTCAGGCCTCGATTTAAAAAAACTTTCAGAAGAATATAATTTTAACCCTGACAATATAATTGAAAAATTTCATGCTTTTTTACCGGAAGAACATTATTATTACAGGAACAACAGCCTTTGCCTTACAGCAAAAGGTTTCCTTATATCAAACACCATTATCCTTGACCTTTATGAAGAAATTCTTCTGAATATAAAAAGTGAGCAGCGAGCCACTCAGTATAATCGTGACGTGTGACGGGTGATGCGTGATGCGTATTTTCACCGGGTACCGGGCGAACACTATTCGTCCCTGCTACTCACTTTTCACGCTTCACGCTTCACGACTCACCACTCACTTTTCACTTACCTTAAATTACCGTATTATGAGGTATTATGGCATTTTTCGGCACAACAATGATGCCGTCTCTTATATAAAAATTCTCTCTGTCACCTTCGAAAACATTATCTTTATTTATGAGCTTAACATTATGGCCGATACAAACATTCTTATCTATAATACAGTTGTGTAAAATACTTTTCTCCCCTATGCCGAGCAGTTGCTTTGTATCCCTCGGGCCGAATTCATAATAATCTGCTCCCATGATTATGGTATTCTTTATCTCGCAGTCAGGCTCTATAAAACTTCTTATCCCTATGACACTTCTTTCTATAATGGCTTTAAATATAATACAACCGTCCGAGATAATGGAATTTTTTATGACACAGTCATGAAATTTAGAGGCAGGTAAATATCGTGAATTTGTATATACAGGGAAGTCTATATCATACATTTTAAATTTGGCCCTTTCATCTGTGAGGGCAAGATTTGCATCAAAAAAGGCCTTTATTGTTCCGATATCTTCCCAGTATCCATTGAAGAAATGACCGTAGACTGCTTTATTATCTTTTATACATTTAGGAATTATATCTTTGCCGAAATCTATTAAATCAGTATTGTCCAGTATATCAAAAAGCAGATCCCTGTTAAAAATATATATGCCCATGGAAGCAAGGAAATCTTTGCCATCGTAACTTCCGAATTTTTCGTAAAACACTTCTTTCGGTACTCTGAATGGCTCGAAAACAGATGGTTCCTTCGGCTTTTCTACAAAGCCCGTAACCTTACCCTTATTGTTGACCTGCATTATACCGAATTCTTTAATGAGATCTTCAGCTACAGGCTGAACGCCTATGGTCAATTCTGCACCGTTTTCTATATGGGTCTGAAGAAAATCTCTGTAATTCATTTTATAGAGATGGTCCCCTGAAAGAATAAGGATATAATTGCCATGTCTTGTTTTTATATGACTGAGCTGTTTTCTGACTGCATCTGCAGTGCCCTGAAACCAGTCCAGATTTTCAGGGGTCTGTTCTGCTGCAAGTATTTCCAGAAAACCTTTAGAATAACTGTCAAATCTATAGGCTTCGTATATATGTTTGGCAAGGGATGCCATATTAAATTGAGTCAGAATAAGGATTTTTCTTATACCTGAATTGATACAGTTGGAAATAGGAATATCTATGAGTCTGTATTTACCTCCAAGGGGAACTGCCGGTTTGGATCTCATCTTTGTAAGCGGGAAAAGTCTCGTTCCTCTTCCGCCTCCTAGTATTACCGTAAGGATCTGATCCATAGGAATTCTTGCCATTATACCATCGCCTTTCTTTAGTAATTACTGAGGTGAGCATAAATAATACATAACTACTCTCGTGACACGTAACGCGTAACGAGAGGAAGACCTTTATTACATGCTTATGCTCAGGTCAGTAAGTATTATATTTTTATTTAAAACATTGAAAAAAATTTACTGCCGATAGCTGATAGCTGATAGCTGATAGCTGATAGCTAATAAATATTTTAGCTCAATTAACAGAGAGTGTCAAATTCTATACTTTCGCACTTTTTTATAAAACCTTTGATTTTATTGACTTCAGTTGAAACATAAAATTTAATAAATTCAAGGCTTTTTCTGAAATCTGCGAAAGTATAGTCAAATTGTAGATTTTTTTTTCTGAAGAAGGAGTTACCCATGAATTAGAGAAAACTTATAATAATTTTTTATAAAACAATGGAAAGGAGTTTTATCTAATTATGGTTAAACAAAAAATGGAGCCCTTTGACGGTAATACTGCAGCCAGTTATGTTGCCTATGCATTCAGTGAAGTGGCTGCAATATATCCGATTACACCGTCATCCGTGATGGGCGAACTGGCAGACGAATGGGCTGCCCAGGGCAGAAAAAATATGTTCGATCAGGTGTTAAAGGTCGTTCAGATGCAGTCAGAAGGAGGAGCAGCAGGAGCAGTACATGGTTCCCTCAGCGCAGGCGCCATGACTACAACCTATACAGCATCACAGGGACTGTTACTTATGTTCCCCAATATGTTTAAAATCGCAGGAGAAATGCTTCCCACAGTATTTCACGTATCTGCCCGTTCTCTTGCATGTCAATCACTATCCATATTCGGAGATCATTCTGATGTTATGGCAGCAAGAAGTACAGGCTTTGCTTTAATGGCAGCAGGTTCTGTTCAGGAAACACTGGATCTTGCCATTGTGTCACATCTTGCCACTCTTAAATCAAGAGTGCCATTTCTGAACTTCTTTGACGGTTTCAGAACATCTCATGAGATTATGAAGATTCATGTGCCGGAATATAAAGATATAAAAGATCTTTTAGAGATGGATTATATACTACAATTCCGTGACAGAGCATTGAGACCTGACAAACCCTATGCAAAAACAGGCGCACAGAATCCCGACGTTTATTTCCAGGGAAGAGAAACAAGCAATAAATATTATGAAGTTACACCTGCCATAGTTCAGGAATATATGGATAAAGTAGCGGAGAAATTTGGCCGCCAGTATCATCTCTTTGATTATATAGGAGCAAAAGATGCAGAAAAGATAATTATTGCCATGGGCAGTGGTTGTGAAGCCATTGAAGAATGTGTAAATTATCTCACTAAAAAAGGAGAAAAGGTCGGTGCCATAAAAGTCAGACTCTACAGACCATTCTCCGTAGAAGCTCTCAAGAAAGCCATACCGGAAAGTGTAAAGAAAATAGCAGTCCTTGACAGAACAAAAGAACCCGGTTCCATAGGAGAACCTCTCTATCTTGACGTAAAAACTGCTCTCTCAGATAAAAATCTTGTTATCATAGGAGGCCGTTACGGTCTTTCTTCAAAAGAATTTACACCGACTATGGTAAAAGCAGTATACGATCATCTCGACAATGAATGTTTCCATGACTTTACAGTAGGTATTACTGATGATGTAACGCACAGGTCTGTAAAGATAAGAGAAGAAATCTCCGCAGAACAGAAAGGTATAGTAAGATGTAAATTCTGGGGTCTCGGGTCAGACGGAACTGTGAGTGCCAATAAAAACTCCATAAAAATCATCTGCGACCATACAGACATGTTCGGTCAGGCCTATTTCTCCTATGATTCAAAGAAATCAGGAGGCATTACAGTATCACATCTCCGTTTCGGTAAAGAACCAATACAGTCTACCTATTTACTTAAAGAAGTTGATTTTGTGGCATGCCATAATCCTGCCTATATCGGAAGATATGACCTTCTGGAAGGTATTGTTGAAGGAGGAACATTCCTCCTCAATTCCCCGTGGAAATCAGAAGAAGTATTTGACCATCTTACGGAAGATCTGCAGAAAACCATTATAGATAAAAAACTTAAATTCTATAATATTGACGCCCTCAAGATTGCAGAAGAAGTAGGACTTGGCAACCGTATCAGTACTGTTATGCAGGCTGCCTTCTTCAAGATTTCAGGCGTTCTGGATGAGAAAGAAGCCTTAGACCTTGTAAAAGGTGCCATCAAGAAAACCTTCAGCAAAAAAGGTGAAAATATTGTAAAAATGAACTGGGACTGTGTGGATAAAACATCAGAGGCCCTTGTTCAGGTTAAAGTTCCAGGAACTATTACAAAATCTGCAAAAGCACCAAAATTAATCCCTGATGATGCCATAGCTTTTGCCCATGATGTGATAGAACCGATTATGAGACTCAAGGGAGACGATATACCGGTATCTAAAATGCCTCTTGACGGATATACTCCTACCGGCACAACCAAGCTGGAAAAAAGAGGTGTTGCACCTTTCGTGCCTCACTGGATAGCAGAAAACTGTATACAGTGCAACCAGTGTTCCTTTGTATGCCCTCATGCCACCATAAGGGCAAAACAGATTGATCCGGCAGATCTGAAAGATGCTCCACAAACGTTCAATACACTGAAATCTAACACCAAAAACACCAGAGATCTGAGATACAAAGTTCAGATCTATATAGAAGACTGCGTGGGATGCGGTTCCTGTGTCAATACATGTCCTGCAAAGACAAAAGCTCTTGAGCTGAAACTTCTTTCGGAAGAAAGAGAAAAAGGGGAAGCAAAGAATGCAGAATTCTTTGACAGGCTCCCTGACAATGTAGTTGACGGTATTGATCCCGGTACACTTAAAGGCAGTCAGTTCCTGCAGCCACTCTTTGAATTTTCCGGAGCATGTGCCGGATGCGGTGAAACTCCCTATGTCAAACTTGTAACACAGTTATTCGGAGACAGGATGATTATCGCCAACGCAACAGGTTGTTCTTCCATTTACGGAGGAACCTTCCCGACTATTCCGTACGCTGTAACAAAATCCGGTAAAGGCCCTGCATGGGCAAATTCTCTCTTTGAAGACAACGCAGAATATGGCTTCGGTTTCCGTCTTGCTGTAAATGCAAACAGGAAACAGCTTGCCTATAATGTGGATAAATTACTGGAAATCGGTACAACTCCTGCCCTTGAAGAAGTTTTAAAGAAGGGTAAAGAATTATGGAAATCTGTAAATACTGAAGCAAAAGACAATGCTGAAAAGATAAAAGCATTACTGCCTGAAGCTTTAAAATCTGCAAAAAGCGAAAGTCTTCCTTTTATAAAGAAGGTTATAGAACTTCAGGATTATTTTGTTGACAAGAGTATCTGGGCTTTCGGCGGAGATGGATGGGCCTATGATATAGGTTACGGCGGACTCGATCATGTCCTGGCCTGTAATGAAAATATAAATGTACTGGTACTTGATACGGAAGTATATTCAAATACAGGCGGACAGTCTTCCAAAGCAACGCCTCTTGCATCGACTGCAAAATTTGCCACAGCAGGAAAGCGTACAGGCAAAAAAGATTTGGGTCTAATGGCAATGGCCTATGGTTATGTATATGTGGCTTCAATTTCTATGGGAGCAAATAAACCTCAGACACTCAAGGCATTACTTGAGGCAGAATCCTATAACGGACCATCACTTGTTATTGCCTATTCGCCCTGTATCAATCATGGCATTAATATGAGTAAACCACAGGAAGAACAGAGAATTGCTGTAGAATGCGGCTACTGGCCACTTTATCGTTACGATCCCAGACTTACCGCAGAGGGCAAAAATCCTCTCATATTCGAATCCAAAGAACCAAAAGAAGCTTTCAGCACATATCTAAAAAATGAAAACAGATATCAGACCCTGAAACGTATCTGCCCACAGGAAGCTGACAGCCTATTTGAAGCAGCAGAAAAAGATGCAAAGCGAAGGTATGAATATTATAAAAAGCTTGCAGGGCTGCAGTATTAAAAAGTGAAGTGTGAAGAGTGAAGAGTGAAATTTTTCACTTTTCACTTTTCACTTTTCACTTTTCACTAATTTTATGATAAACAAAAATTTCTGGAAAAAAAAGAAAATTTTCTTAACAGGCCATACAGGTTTTAAAGGTTCATGGCTTTCTCTCTGGCTTTCTTCCCTTGGCGCAGACATAACAGGTTATGCTCTCAATCCTCCGACAGAACCGGCTTTATTCAATATATGCCGGATTGATAAACTCGTTAATTCTATAATCTCTGATATAAGAGACAGAGATACATTGAAGAAAAAAATGATTAAAGCCGAGCCCGATATAGTTATCCACATGGCAGCACAGCCCATCGTGAGAGAATCCTACATAAATCCGGTTGAGACCTATGAAATAAACGTCATGGGCACAGTAAATATACTGGAAGCTGTAAGGGAATGTAAAACCGTAAGAGCAATCATAAATGTAACTACAGATAAATGTTATGAAAATAAAGAATGGCTCTGGGGTTACAGAGAGCATGATCCTTTATGCGGATATGATCCCTATTCAAACAGCAAGTCCTGTTCGGAACTCGTAACAAGTTCGTACAGAAACTCCTTTTTCAATCAGAAGGATTATAAATCTCACAAAGTAGGACTTGCTTCAGCAAGATCGGGAAATGTCATTGGAGGAGGAGACTGGGCTAAAGACAGGCTCATACCTGATTGTATTAGAGCAATACTTGAGGGAGAAAAAATAATCATAAGAAATCCTAATTCTATAAGGCCATGGCAGCATGTGCTGGAACCTCTGAGCGGTTATATACTACTGGCAGAAAAACTTTATAAAAATGGCTCTAAATACTCGGAAGGATGGAATTTCGGCCCTGAAGATAAAGATGCAAAACCTGTAGAGTGGATTGTAAGAAACATATGTGAGAAATGGGGTTATGGAGCAGACTACGAAATAGATAAAGGGAGACATCCTCATGAAGCTCATTATCTAAAACTGGACTGTTCAAAAGTAAAAGCTCGACTCGGGTGGTATCCACGCTGGAATCTGGAAGAAGCTATAGACAAAATCATTGAATGGACAACAGCCTATAAAGATAGAAAAGATTTAAGAGAAATATGCCTGAAACAGATAAAGGAATATTCTGGTAATAAAAGAAAAAAGCAATAGTGGCATATTTGAAAGGAATGATATAGTATGCAGGCATTAAGATTGGTCAGAGATGTTTCGGAAGATGGTTCTATAAACATCAAAATTCCTCATGAACTTGGTAATAAAGTCGAAGTAATCATACTTCCTTTTATTCAAATAAAAGACAATGAATCCACCTGTTATATGAAATTACAGGAAGAAAATGAATTTTCCAGAACTATTTTAGCATCAGAACAAGAGGATGTATGGAATGAAATATAAAGGCAAAATCTTTAAAATACCATTTCCCTTTACAGATCTGTCAGGCAGGAAAGCAAGGCCTGCTTTAGCCATTACAGAACCTGATATATCAGGAGATATAGAATTTTTATTTATAACGTCACAGAATAAAAAAATATATAAAACAATCGAATTAACAAAGGATGTTTTCAAAGGCAAGGAACTACCATTACAATCTTTTTTAAATTTAAATAAAAAATATATTCTATCGAAAAATATTATTCTTAAAGAAATTACTTCCGTAAAAAAAGAGTTCCTTGAAAAAATCCTGAGAGAACTGGCAATAGATGCAGCAGTGAACCACTATGAAATAAAACATAAAAAAGATAAACCTTTTCATCAGGGAGATAATATCTCTTACGGAGGCAGAATTTTTGACGAAAAAGAAATTATAAATCTCATAGATTCATCTCTCGATTTCTGGCTTACTGCAGGAAGATATGCAGAAAAATTCGAACATGAATTTGCTGAATTCCTGGGAGTAAAACACTGTTCTCTTACGAATTCCGGTTCATCGGCCAATCTGCTTGCTTTTATGGCTCTTACATCAAAAGAACTGGGCACAAGAAGAATAAATAAAGGTGATGAAGTAATCACAGTGGCAGCAGGATTTCCTACCACAGTAACACCGATAATACAGTACGGAGCAGTGCCTGTTTTTGCGGACATAAGTCTTCCCTCTTACAATATAGATGCAGGTAAGCTCGAAAAAGCACTCTCTGAAAAAACAAAAGCCGTATTTCTTGCCCATACTATGGGAAATCCCTTCGATTTACAGAAAGTGAAAGATTTCTGTGACAGACATAATCTCTGGCTTATAGAAGATAACTGTGATTCCCTGGGATCAAAATATTTATATAAGGGAGAATGGAAATATACAGGCACAATAGGACATCTGGGAACTTCAAGCTTCTACCCTCCCCATCATATGACCATGGGAGAAGGAGGAGCAGTATATACACAGGACAGCCAGTTAAAAAGACTTGTAGAATCTTTTCGTGACTGGGGCAGAGACTGCTGGTGCATGTCAGGTCATGACAATACCTGCCAAAACCGCTTCAGCCAGCAATTCGGAGAATTACCTTTCGGATATGATCATAAATATGTCTTTTCTCATATGGGTTATAACCTGAAGATAACAGATCTTCAGGCATCCATAGGATGTGCCCAGCTAAAAAAGCTTCCTGATTTTATTCAGGCAAGAAAGAAGAACTGGAATTTATTGAGAAAGGGGCTTGAAAAACTATCTGATAAATTTATTTTTCCTGAGAAAACAGAAAATTCTGACCCGAGCTGGTTTGGATTTTTACTGACAGTAAAAGAACAGGCTGGTTTTACAAGAGATGAAATAGTAACATATCTGGAAAAAAACAGAATACAGACAAGAATGCTCTTTGCAGGAAATCTTACAAAACATCCATGTTTTGACGAAATGCGAATATCAGGCAAAGGATACAGAATTGTAGAAAACCTGTCCAATACAGATAAAATAATGAAGGATACCTTCTGGATTGGAGTTTATCCGGGCATGTCTTCAGACATGCTGGAATATATAATTTCAGCTTTTATAAATTTTTCAGATGAAATATCAAAACCACGGATATAAAAGGAGACATATGTTATGCCGGTAAAATCTGATAAAAGCCATAGAAATATTCTGGTAACAGGAGGAAGCGGATTTATAGGGAAAAATATTGTAGAATCCTTTCTGGCAAGCAAATATAATATAATAGCACCGAGTCATAAAGACCTTGATTTAATGGATGAACATAAGGTAAGAGATTTCTTCAAAGAAAATAATATCGATATAGTCATACATTCGGCATGTAAACCGGGTCATCGTAATGCAAAAGATCCAACAAATATTCTATATAGCAATACAAGAATGTTTTTTAATCTCGTCCATAATTCTACTCTTTATAAAAAGATGATAGTTATGGGTTCAGGTGCTGTATATGATATGAGATATTACCGGCCTAAAATGAAAGAAGATTATTTTGGATTTCATGTTCCTGTAGACGAACATGGCTTCGGCAGATATGTATGTGCCAGATTTATAGAACTGGTTGATAATATTATTGAGCTTCGTATATTCGGAATCTTCGGGAAATATGAGGACTATGCCATAAGGTTTATTTCAAATGCCATATGCAAGGTAATATTTGATTTACCTGTTACAATAAAACAGAATAGAAATTTCGACTATTTATATATAAATGATCTTATGCCTGTTCTGGAGCATTTTATAGAAAATAAACCGGCATATAAGGTTTATAATGTTACTCCTGACTGTTCTATAGATCTATACAGTCTTGCCAGAAAAGTAATCAACATATCAGGCAAGGATTTGCCGGTAATCGTATCTCAAATGGGTACGGGACTTGATTACAGCGGTGATAATACACTGTTACATAAAGAGATTAAGAATTTAAAATTTACCGCTATTGATGAGGCTATAAAGGAATTATACAAATGGTACTCGAATAATAAACATTTAATAGATAGAAACGTTTTACTCTTTGATAAATAGGAGATTTTTATGATAAAAGTATCTGATTATATAATCAAATATCTCTCAGAATATGGCATAAGGCATATCTTTATGATTTCCGGCGGTGGTGCCATGCATCTGAATAACTCTGTCGGAAAATATAAAGAAATTCAATATATTTGCAATCACCATGAGCAGGCCTGTGCTATAGGAGCGGAAGGATATGCCAGAGTCAGCGGAAAGCTTGCTGCAGTGGTTGTAACTACAGGTCCCGGTGGAACAAATACAATAACAGGTCTTATAGGGCAGTGGCTTGATTCTGTACCTGTCATTTATATATCAGGGCAGGTAAAATTTGAAACATGTATAGAATACTGTAAAGAAATAGGTTTGAGACAACTTGGTGACCAGGAAATTAATATAGTTGACATAGTAAGGCCTATAACAAAATTTGCTTCTATGATAAAAAATCCTTTAGAAGTAAAAAGGCTATTAAAAAAAGCTATTTATATTGCGACCCATGGGAGACCGGGACCTGTATGGCTGGATGTACCACTAGACATACAGGGAGCAATGATAGATGAAAAATTGCTGCCTGACTATAATGAGATAGAGGATAAAATTGAATTTAATAATAATGAAATAAATCTGAAAATCTCAGAAACGATTAAATTATTACAAAAATCTGAAAGACCTGTTTTCCTCGCAGGTAATGGTATAAGGATTGCAGGTGCTCAAGAATTATTCCTGGAGATTATAGAAAAATTAAAGATACCTGTAGTGTCTTCCTTTAATGGCTGTGATCTCATACCTTCCGATCATCCTTTATTTACAGGAAGAATAGGAACAATAGGCGATAGAGCAGGGAATTTTGCTCTTCAAAATGCCGATCTGTTATTATCCATAGGTTCAAGAAATAATATAAGACAGATCAGCTATAACTGGGAATGTTATGCCAGGGCTGCAAAAAAAATAGTTGTAGATATAGACGAGAAAGAATTAAAAAAACCTACAATAAGACCTGATATTCCTATATGTTCCGATTGCGGATATTTCCTTATGGAACTGGACAGACAGTTACAGGATATACAATTACCTGATTTCAGTAAATGGATAGAATGGTGTATGGAAAGAAAAAAACGTTATCCTGTAGTTCTTCCGGAATACAAAAATGCTGATTCAGTGCATCCGTACTATTTTATACAGATACTTACCGACTGTATGAAAGAAGGAGATATAGCCGTAACAGGTAACGGCACAGCCAGTGTAGCTTATTTTCAGGCAGGTAAAATTAAAAAAGGACAGAGAGTCCTCTGGAATTCAGGCTGTGCATCTATGGGATATGATTTACCAGCTTCTATAGGAGCCTCTATTGCAAAGAATAAAAAGAAGGTTATATGTCTGGCAGGTGACGGGAGTTTACAGATGAATATTCAGGAACTGCAGACAGTAATCCATCACAGAGTTCCCGTAAAAATATTTTACCTTAACAATAAAGGCTATATATCAATTAAACAGACACAGGATAATTTTTTTCAGGGAAGATATGTAGCATGTAACGAAAAATCAGGAGTCACATTCCCTGATATAATTAAATTAGGACAGGCCTATGGATTGAATACAGAAATAATAGATAATCATGATACATTAAAAGAAAAAATAGAAAAAATCCTGGACAGTAATGAATCTTTTATATGTGATGTTCGCCTTGAGACTGACTATATATTCAGTCCGAAACTATCTTCAGAACGCACACCTGGCGGTAAAATTATATCAAAACCACTTGAGGATATGTATCCATTTCTGGATAGAGAAGAATTCAAGCAAAATATGTTAATCCCTGTATGGGATTCTGGTAATTATGAATGATTGAGAGTAATTGTCTTATTGAAAATATAATATTTGATCTCGATGGGACATTAATTGATTCTGTTGAAGATGTAGCTATATGTCTGCAAAAGGCATATTCCATGGTATGTAATATTAATGAGATTAAGATTAGCAGGTTTGATATAGGCCCACCGTTGTATAATATGATAAAAAAACTATCTCCTGATTTGAATGAAGAACAAATAGAATCTATAATAGCGATTTTTAGAAATTGCTACGATAGCAGTGATTATAATAAAACCTTTTTATATTCCGGTGTCAGAGAATTACTTATAAAGTTGAAGGAAGGAAACATTAAATTGTTTTTAGCTACAAATAAACCTATCATACCTACAAAAAAGATTGTAAAAAAATTAAGGATAGAATATTTTCTGGATATTGTTACATCTGACAGTGAACATGTAAAAATGAATAAAACAGAAATAATAGGCCATCTGATAAAAAAATGGAATATGGATGAAGAGAAAACCATAATGATTGGCGATACCCCATCAGACGTTATTGCGTCACATAATAATTCTATCAGTTCAGTAGCTTTATTAAAAGGCTATGGAGATATAAAATCTCTATATGATAGTAAACCGACCTATACAATTGAACATATAGAAGATTTTTTCTTTATGAATATATTTAATGAAAGGGGACAAAACCATGAATAGAGAGATCTTTGACGAATTATTTGTACTGGAAATGGCAAATAACCACTGGGGGAAACTGGAAAGAGGATTAAAAATCATAAAAGATTTTGCAAGAATAGTCAGGTTCAACAATGTGAGAGGTGCTATAAAACTTCAAATAAGGGATATAGATACCTTTATTCATAAAAATTTCATAGACAGAACAGATATAAGATATATAAAAAAGACGATTGACACCAGGATTTCCAAAGACAAACTGGCTATAATGGTAGATGCCATCAGGAAAAACAGCTGTATACCAATGGCTACTCCATTTGATGAAGCTTCTGTTGATATATGTGTTGAACTGGGAATCCAAATACTAAAAATTGCAAGTTCTGATAGTAATGACTGGATCTTGATAGAAAAAATAGCAAAAACAAAAAAACCTGTAATAGCATCAACCGGCGGAATTTCTCTAAAAGATCTGGATGATCTGGTTACCTTTTTTGAAAACAGACATATTCCTTTTGCCATAAATCACTGTGTTGCCATATACCCTGCTGAAGACTGCAATTTAGAGCTAAATCAGATAGATTTCTTAAAAAATCGCTATCCAAACCATATTATAGGATTATCGACCCATGAATATAATGACTGGACCTCTTCTATTATGATAGCCTACGCAAAAGGTGCAAGGACATTTGAACGACATATAGATATTGATATGGACGGCATCCCTGTTTCTCCCTACTGTTCACTGCCGGAACAGATTGATACATGGTTCAAAGCATTTCATAAAGCGAAAGAGATGTGTGGAGGCAGTGGTAACATAAGAAGGATTGCCCTAGAGAAGGAAATTAAATATCTTGACAGTCTTGTGAGAGGCGTATATGCTAAAAAAGATTTAACGGAAGGGCATATAATTTCTGCCGATAAAATAGATAGTGATATATATCTTGCCATACCTCTGCAAAAAGGCCAGATTTCGTGCAGAGAATTAATGTATGGGGAAGTACTGTTGAATTCTGTCACAAAAGATCAACCTATAATGATTGACATGATAGACAGTCCCTATGCTAATAATGACAGGCTAAAAAAAATTATATATGACAGGGGAATCTGACATTTTTTGCATAATTTTAAAGGACTTAAAATAAAGCTTTACAGGAAAACTATGTAGAAACTTATCTAAATAATTTATATGGACGTATTTCTGATAAAGAACGGGAGAAACTATATGAATGAGCTGTTCAATTTAAAGAATAAAGTAGCACTTATAACTGGTGGAAGAAGGGGACTCGGCAAAGCAATGGCTATAGGACTTGCCGGAGAAGGAGTTAAAATAGCAGTTGCAGCAAAATCAGAAGAATGCAGCGAACTTGAACGGGAAATTGATAAAACAGACGGCGAATTATTCTATTTGAATGTGGATTTATCGGTAAGGGAAAAGCGTAGAGGATTGATCGATAGAGTTGTTAATCATTACGGTAAACTGGATATACTGGTTAATAATGCCGGTGTTCAATATTACAATGACATTTTAAACTACAGTTATGAACAATGGGATTATGATCTAAATTTAATGCTAACGGCAATATTTGAATTGTCACAGCAGGCGGCAAAAGTAATGATAGAGCAGGGCGGAGGAAAAATCATTCAAATAGCATCTATCAGTAGTTTCCAGGGAGCAAGATATATAGCAGGCTATGTAACAGCAAAACATGGTCTGGTAGGTCTAACAAAATCTCTGGCAAATGAACTGGCAGGAAAAAATATTAATGTAAATGCAATAGCTCCGGGACTATTTGAAACAGATATGGCATCAAATGTATTTAAAGATCCGGTTAAATCAAATGAATTAAAAGGAAGAATACCTGCCGGAAGATTCGGGAAACCGGAAGATATTGTAGGACCACTTATATTTCTAGCAAGTGATGCAAGTAAACATGTCCATGGTCATATATTACTGGTTGACGGTGGATGGATGGGAAGGTAAAAAATGAGTAAAAAAATTGAAGCAAAAGAATTAAGGGCTCAAAATAGGCAAAAGCTGGAGGATATTATTCCAATAGATACGCCCTTTGCAATATACATAGAGCCGACTAATTTATGTAATTTTCAATGTATATTCTGTCCGACAGGAGACAGGGAACTTTTAAAACAAGTTAATAGACCTTCTGGTAGCATGGATTATGAATTATATAAAAAAATCGTTAAGGATTTAAAACAATTTAAGAATAAAATAAAACTGGCCAATCTATATAAAGACGGAGAACCTCTGGTTCACAAACAATTTCCTGATATGATCAAATATTTAAAGGATGCAGATGTAGTTGAAAGAATCTGGACTAAAACAAACGGAGCTTTACTCAATCCTGAATTGAATAGTAAGATTATTGAAGCAGGTATGGATTTAATATGCATATCAGTCGAATCTGTAAGTGCAGAAGGATATTTAAAGGTGGCAAATGTAAAAATAGATTATGAAAAATTTAAAGATAATATTGGCGATTTTTTTTCCAAAAGAGGGCAGTGTAAACTGTATATAAAAATCGCTGATACACAATTAACCGAAGATGAAATGGATAAATTCTACAGTGATTTTGAACATATCAGTGATTATGTGGGCATTGAAAAATTAATGGGATGGTCATATTCAGATATAAAAGATTTTACTCTCGGCACAAATCCTGATACATATGACGGGTTGCCGTTGATACCTAAAGAAGTCTGTGTTTATCCGTTTTATATAATGGCTATCAATTTTAACGGAACTGTTTCAGTATGCGGTAATGACTGGTCACATAATACGACTGTAGGAGACTGTAATATTAAATCTCTTAAAGAAATATGGGAAGGAGAAGAATTATATAAGTTTCAGAAGATGCATTTAGAATGTAGACGCAATGAAAATAAAGCCTGTGCAACATGTTATTATCTACAGATAGTTCCGGATAATATTGATCAATATAGAGAAAAAATACTAGAAAGGGTAAAACGGAAATTCCCCCAAAAATGATGTATTATGAAAAAAATAAGTGTATTAACTGCCTGTTATAACGAAGAAGAAAATATTGAAGAAATATATAAACAGGTACAAGAACAATTTCAAAATTTATCCAATTATGACTATGAGCATGTATTTATTGACAATGCTTCTAAAGATAGAACTGTTGAGATTTTAAAGAAAATCGCACAGAAAGATAAAAGAGTCAAAATTATAGTAAACAATAGAAATTTTGGCCATATCCGTTCTCCATACTACGGAATTCTACAATGTTATGGAGACGCTGTTATCTATATAGTTGCCGATCTGCAAGATCCTCCATGCCTGATCAAAGAGTTTATAAAAAAATGGGAAGAAGGCAATGAAATTGTAATAGGAATTAAATCTAAAAGTGAAGAAAACTGGTTAATGTTCTCTATAAGAAAATTCTATTATAATTTGATCGGACACATATCAGAAATTGAACAGATAAAAAACTTTACATGCTATGGTTTGTACGATAAAAAATTTATTGATTTATTAAGAAACATAGATGAACCATATCCTTATTTCAGAGGATTTATTACAGAGTTTGGATTTAAGAGAGCAGAAATTGAATATGTTCAACCCAGAAGAGAAAGAGGTATTACAAAAAATAATTTTTATACCCTTTATGATATGGCTATGCTCGGTTTTGTAAATCACTCCAAGATACCTTTAAGACTTGCGACATTTATTGGTTTTAGTGTTGCCTCTTTCAGTTTATGCGTGGCTTTTATATATTTTATTTACAAACTGGTATTCTGGGATGAATTTACAGTAGGTATGGCCCCAATGGTTATAGGTCTATTCTTTTTCTCTTCTGTTCAACTGTTCTTTATTGGTATTATAGGAGAATATATTCTTGCTATTTATACTCAAATAAAAAATAGACCTCTTGTAATAGAAAAGGAAAGAATCAATTTTGATAAATAACATTAAGGCAATAGCATTTGATCTTGACGGAACCGTCTATTACGGTAACAGACCTGTAGAAGGAGTTTCGGATTTATTTAAATTCCTGAAAGAAAAAAATATAAAGATTTTTTATTTTACAAATAACTCCAGAAAAAGCCGGAGGGAAATATATGAAAAACTTTCACATATGGGGTTTGAGTTAACGTTGCAGGAAATATATAATTCTACCTCTGCAACTGCTCTATACCTCATGGAACATAATATAAAACACGTTTACTGTCTCGGTTCAGACGAACTCATTGAAGAATTAATCGAGCATCACATCAGTATCAGTGATGATCCGAAAGAAGTAAAAGCCCTGGTTATAGGACTCCATCATGATTTCGACTATGCAGGACTTGCAAAAGCTATAAATATAGTTATTAAAAGTAATTGCAAAATTATAGCATGTAACCGAGACAGAACCTACCCGGTAGAAGACAATAAATTAATGCCCGGATGCGGAGCCATTGTGGCTGCTGTGGAAGAAGCACTGAACAGAAAAATTGATTTTCTGGCAGGGAAACCAAATACCTATATGATTGAACTGTTAGCAAAAGACTGGAATTTACAGAGGAATGAAATTATGATTGTCGGCGATTCCGTAGAAACTGATATAGAAATGGCAAAAAGATACGGATGTCCGTCTGTATTGATTTCTTCTGAAAAATTTTTTAACGGTGCCAATACGATAGTATTAGAGAATATTTTATTGATAAAAGAATTTTTCAGATAAAAAGGTTCGTCCTACTTCTTTAATAAAGGTGTTGCAATATGAACTTTGTAAAAATGCATGGTCTCGGAAACGATTTCATAATTATGGACGGAAATTTTTTACAGAGTGATTCGATGAATTACTTTGCACTTAAAGCCTGTGACCGCCACAGAGGAATAGGAGCAGACGGGGTTATTTTCGTCTTACCTTCCGAAAAAGAAACAGTTAAAATGAGGATCTTCAATTCAGACGGTTCGGAAGCGGAAATGTGCGGAAACGGCATAAGGTGTCTTGCAAAGTATATCTATGAAAAAGGCATGGCAAAAGAGAAAAAATTCGCCATAGAAACAATGGCAGGCTCAATAGTGACGGAAATAATAGAAGAAAAGGGCAATATAACAGAAATCCTTGTTGATATGGGAGAACCTTCTTTTAAAGAAATATCTCAAGCTCTGGACGTTGAAGACGAAACTTTTTATTTTACGTCTGTATCAACAGGGCCGCCACATGCAGTAATTTTCGAAATACCGGAAGACTGGGAAGAAAAAGGCAGGAAAATAGAAATTAATCCCCTCTTCCCTGAAAAAACAAATGTAGATTTTGTCCATGTCATAAATAAACATGAAGCTTCCGTTAAAGTATGGGAAAGAGGGGCAGGAAAAACCCTTGCCTGTGGCACCGGTGCCTGTGCAGTAATAGCAGCAGGCGTAAAAAATAATCTCCTCTGCAGAAAGGCAACAATAAATCTGCCGGGAGGCCCACTTTTTATAGAATGGTCTGAAAAAGACAACCACATATATATGACAGGTCCCGCAGAATATATATTCACAGGAGAACTCTCCGTAAAAACGGCATGGATGAAAGGATAATTTTTTTATCTATTGCCAGGTAAAAAATTTTTTAGTATAATTTCTATTTATAAATTTTAAGGAAAAAATAGAAGATTATTATATTAATTTTTATAAAAACATGATATAATAATTATTTAACGAAATAATTATTTCGGGTTGCGAGTATTTAACTGACTGGTGAGAAGAGAATACGTATAAATAATTACTGGGTTAATCACAAATAATACATATATGCTCTCGTGAGGCGTAACAAAAAAGCGTTTCTTAAATACTTATGCTCAGGTCAGTAAATATCTAAAATATATGAATGAAATTAACAGAATAATAAAATCTCTTGGCATAGTTTTCGGAGATATAGGTACAAGTCCTATATATACTCTTACAGCAATTTTCCTCATCATACACCCTACGGAAAAAAATATAATGGGTGTTCTGTCACTTATTTTCTGGACTCTTACCGTGCTCGTTTCACTTGAGTATGCGTGGCTTGCCATGAGTCTCGGCAAAAAAGGTGAAGGAGGCACCATTGTTCTGAAAGAAATACTTGTAAGTAAACTGAAATCTACAAGACAGATAGCCTTTATAACATTCCTCACATTTATCGGCGTATCCCTCCTTATTGGTGACGGTGTAATTACGCCTGCTATCAGCATACTGAGCGCTGTAGAAGGTATATTACTTATACCGAAATTCTCAAAAACTGCACAAATAACACTTATTATCATAGCTTCTGCAATTGCCATAAGTCTTTTTGTTATTCAAAAAAGCGGAACAGAAAAGGTAGGAAAATCTTTCGGTCCTCTTATGATAATCTGGTTCAGTTCACTTGCTCTGTCAGGCATAATATCACTCATAGAATATCCCCGTATAATGCTGTCATTGAATCCTTATTATGCAGTAAACTTTTTTCTCCATAACGGACTGGAAGGTTTTTTTGTTCTTTCTGAAGTTATTCTCTGTGCCACAGGAGGAGAAGCTCTCTATGCGGACATGGGACATCTGGGAAGAAAACCCATTATCAATGCGTGGTATTACTTTGTATTTCCTGCTCTCCTGCTTAATTATCTGGGACAGGGCGCGTTTCTTATAAAACATCCCGATACAAAAATTGTATTGTTCGGAATGTTATATAATGAATCAACCCTGCTATATATACCTTTTCTTGTTATGAGTATTATTGCTACAGTTATAGCATCACAGGCTATGATAAGCGGTATGTTTTCTATTGTATACCAGGGTATAACCACTCATATTATGCCACTGTTTAAAATAGATTATACATCTGCCGAAATGAGTTCTCAAATTTATATAGGTTTTGTAAACTGGTTTCTACTGGCCTGCGTGTTATTTATAATGTTTATCTTTAAAGAATCCAGTAAACTGGCTGCCGCATACGGCCTTGCCGTTACTGGCACCATGAGTATTACAGGTATTATGTTAACATGGATATTTTATTTAAAGAAAAACTATATAAAATCTTTTATTGCCCTCATTATAACCTTTGTAGATTTTGCCTTCTTTATATCAAATACCTATAAAATACCTCATGGTGGTTACTGGTCTATAATTATAGCCATGCTGCCTCTTTGTATGATTTTAATATATACACAGGGACAAAAGAGGCTCTATCTATCACTCAAATCCATACCTTTAAGTATATTTCTCGAAAATTACAATGAAGCTTACAAAACATTGAATAAAATTTCAGGGTCTGCCCTGTTTTTCGCAAGGGATATAAACAGAATGCCTCCCTATATAGCAAGGACCATGTTTATCCACAATATAATCTATGAAGATAATATTATTGTATCAATGTCACGACAGGAAGAACCTTTCGGCATAAGTTTTGATTTCAAAGAGAAAATTTCAGACGGCCTCAGGGTATTTGAAATAAGAACAGGGTATATGGAAGTCATAGAAGTGGAAGAAATTCTAAAAAAAGCCGGTATAGAGGAAAAATCCATATTCTACGGACTTGAAGATATAAATACTGAGAATATTATATGGAAAATATTTGCAGCTATAAAAAATCTAACTCCTTCTTTCGTTCAGTTTTACAAACTGCCTCCCAATAAACTCCATGGAGTTATTACAAGGCTTGAAATATAATATATCTTTAATGGAGGTAATCATGAAGACAAACTATGTAGAATTTTCAGACGGTTCAATTGTCGTTGGCATTGAAGATCTGAAAGCAAAATTCATGAGTCATAATAACGATATCGTTAAAGTTATAGAAAATGGAGATTTAGAACTATTTTTTCGCAATATAGCAGATAACATTGCCTCTATGAAAGAAGATGGCACAAATACTCAGGACATAGCCGGAGCGGTTGCTTTTATACTGGGTATTCCCCCTGTCACACCTGAAACTCCATCTATTATTGGTAAACTTCCTTCGTCTTTACTTCAAGAAGAAATAACCTGTAATGAATCTATAACCAGCGAAATATCTCTTAAAAATTTACTCCTCTCCGATAAAAAATCTCTTACCTTTCCAGAAGATCAATGGAATCTGGAAGAAAGTATTACTGTAAAAATAGAGAAGGAAATTAAAGGTCATAAATCATTATTTAATATAAATGAGCTTATCATAGATATACCGGCAGATAAAACAATAAGTTTCGAACATGTCACTTTTAAAAAAAATAAAAAAAATGAGGCTGTAATTAAGATTTTGAACGGTTCTGTCCTCTTTACCGAAACGATATTTGACGGTGTACGTATAGAAGCGGAGGGAAGCAGTAAAGTAAGTATCTGTAACAGCGATTTTTCTCATGTAAATACTGCCATCTGCGGAAAAGAAAAATCATTTATAAAATCAGAAAATCTTTCTTTTGACAGGGTCCATGAAAAAACAATTATAATGTCAGATTATGCCGACATATCAAATCTGATGGAACTTGTCAATACATATCCTTCTCTCAAACACTCGCTCGCAGAAAGTAATACATGCGGGAATAAATTACTTAAAGAAGGTATCATAGATTTTGCGACATTTATTAAATGCTGTAAAAATATAGTCATGTCTGGAGAATATATTATAAACAATACAATAGAAATAACAGGAGATATCTGTTCCATAGAGGGGGATAATTTAATCATAAAATCAAATGTAAAACAGGCCTTTCTGATAAAAAACAACAGTACTCTTAGATGTAAAAATATAGTATTTAATTACATAAATGAAGATATAGAAAAAACACAGCAAAAAGTGGAAGATGCAGAAGATTCCAATGAAGAAAAACAAAAAGAAACCGGTTTAATCCATGTTAAAACAGGAAATCTGGAACTGAATAACTGCAAAATTATACGGGCCAATATTGCCGTCTGTCTTGAAGAACACTCAAAGGCCGATATCAAACAATGTACTATAATAAAAAGCATAAAAACCGGTGTAGATATAAAATCTTCTAAAGTAAAAATATCTGATTCCATCCTTGAAGGTAACGGAAAAGGAGGGAAAAACTACCCCCAGATAGCTGTAGAAGACAAGTCTGAACTTGAAATAAAAAACTCTACCATATCAAACTCTTCTGACAGTGATGCCATTTATTTCTGTGAATCCAGAGGTACAGTTCATAAATGTTATATTAATAATAACAATAACGGTCTGGATATAAGAGAACATTCCAATGTAAAGGTATTTGACTCTGAAATTAACGGCAATCGTGAAGAAGGTATTTATATTTATAATAACTCAAAGAGTGTTATAAAAAAATGCAATATTATTAACAATAAAAGCAACGGATGTGATATCAGAGATAATTCCGAAGCAGATATAGCCGATTC
>JAKPQU010000225.1 GCA_029555925.1 Bacillota bacterium | reverse complement strand
CTGAATTATAGTCTCTTGGAATTACAAGATTACAAACAGGACAAATATGTGTCCTCATAGATAGACTCTTATTTACCATATTTCCACAGCCGGAACATATCTGACTTGTGTATTTTGGGTCTACTGCTATTACTGTTTTACATGCTATCAGGGCTTTATATTTCAGTATTTCAAAGAATTTTCCCCACGAAACATCAGAGATTGATTTATTTAATCCGCCTTTAGCACCTGCATTATTAGGAAGGTATTTCCCTTCCTCATCCTGTTTTGGTTTTGGCCTTCTTTTCATTCCCTGAATATTCAAATTTTCATGAATTATTATATCAAAATCATTGAGTAATCTATTTGCCTGTTTATGAGTATGTTTTATCTCAAAAGAGAAACAAACAAACCACTTACCGCCATCTTTCTTTATTGTCAGGGTCTTGATGGTTGCTTCTTTCGGTATAGCTCTATGATAGACTATTTTTATTTCTCCTATTTTTGACACTGTTATAAGGTATTTTCTAATTTACTTTCCTGGGATTTTGCTGGATATATACGGTATTTATATGAGCTTTTCATACTTATCTTCTCCTCTATATATTATACCAGAAAAGAGCTTGTATTTATAGCTTTGAACATAATACAGGAGGTCTCTCAAAAATTTTCTTACTCTGAAACACTCTTTTTTCTTCTAAAAATTCATTATCTTAATCCAGAATTCTACCTCAATTTTAAGCTCTCGAAAATAAAATTACAAGAAAATTTTTTAAAAAACCTCTAAAAAAATCACTCCTTTTCTGTGATAAATAAATATCACAAAGAAAGGAGGTGGAATTTATCCAAACATTTAAACAGTATTACAATAGTATAAAATCCACCAGAAAATCAATAGCTATTTCCTATTTAGATGAAATTTTTATAATCTCCGACATAGACTTCTCTCCTGTGGCCGAACTACTCAACTCACTCTATTCTCCAGACCCGAGAGGAAGAAAACCCAGAGACCCTGTATGTGTTCTCCGTTCCCTTATTTTTATGGTAATGGCCAATGAAACAAGTATTACCAGATGGGCAAAAAGACTGCGTTCGGATGAATTCCTGTCTGTTATAGCGGGTTGGGAACCCGGTAAATCTCCTTCTGTAGGTACTTTTTATGAATTCCTCCGTAGACTCCAGGACGGCCCTTATCAGAAGAAATGCCCTCACATAGAGAAACCTTCAGAACTGGATAAAGGCTGGCATAAAAGGAATTTCAAGAAAGAGGAAAAGAAGAAAAAGGAACAGAAAAAAAGAGTTAGACCACCAGAAACAGGACTCTGTTACTCAGAAACTTGCAGAAGAACTGCTGGCAAATTCAGAGCAGCCCAGACAGAATGACCTTACTAAAAGACTTCAGGACTTACTTATGGAGCTCGGTGTAAAACCTTCCATAAAGAAAGGACTTATTGACCCGATGGAACTTGAGCTATGTGGTGACGGTTCTTCCATAGTAAGCGGTGCCAGAAAACAGGGAAAGTATATCTGTAACTGTTTGAAAGAAAATAACATCAGGAAATGTGACTGTCCAAGAGAATATAAAGACCCTGATGCAGACTTCGGTTATGACCATTACAGAGATGAGTATTACTATGGAGATACTATGGACCAGAAAGGAAGATACTAAAGGTCTTGATAAAAAGCAGATTGTAGAGCTTCTTTCGAGTAAAATTTAATAGGAAATAACGTTTCTGAGTGTTTTTTTGAGAAAGGGAACCTCACAGGGATACTTTTGTCTTTTTTTCAGAAAGAATTTTCTACAAGTCTATCTTTTTCTGTTTTTTCATTCTCTGAACCTAAATTTTATGTAATTTCACTCTGCTTTTTTGTTGAATTTGCACAAATCTTTACACCATCTAACTCTCGGATTATTTATTCGAGAGGCCTCTAAATTTAGAGGCCACATAAGAATTTGTTTTTCCTTCTTGTTAATCAGATTCAAGAAAATTACGTGACTGCTTCCCCAGTCATAACCCACAAACTGTATTAACAGCCATTTGTAAATTATAGTTAGTTTCATAACTATCCATAAATAATGACCTCGTAATGCGTGACGCGTAATGCGTGATGCGCAGGGATTAAACCCGTCACGCGTCACGCGTTACGCGTCACGACGACTTAAATTCTAATAAGTTATGAAATACAC
>JAKPQU010000507.1 GCA_029555925.1 Bacillota bacterium | reverse complement strand
GCAAACAAAAAAGGTATCTATATCTTTGGTGGAGAAGCATCTGTCTATGTTACCGGAAATGGAAAAGGAGGACGGTGCACACATCTTGCTCTTTTGATGGCAAAAAAAATCGCCGGCAAAAAGCATATTACTTTTTATGCTCTTGCCGGCGATGGAAATGATAATCTAGAAAATGTATCCGGTGCCTGCGTTAATCAAAACACAGCCAGCCAACTGCAGGAAAAGGGAATAGACATATCTTCCGCCCTTAAAAATTGCGATTCCTATACAGCTCTAAAAGCAATTGACGCTATTATTCCTTCCTGGTCTTATCCCCTTAATTTAAATGATATCTATATTCTGCAAATATACTAATCCCGAATATCCCTAAAATCCTGTTCATCCCCTACATATTTTATCTGTGAAATCTGGGTAATCTGTGAGAGACCTACTTAATAATCACTACCTTTTTCAAATAATTTCTTCCCCTACACTTCATCCTGATAGTATAAATCCCTGAACTACATAACTTTCCTTTTTCATCACAACCACCCCAGAGAAATTTGTAATTCCCTTTTTCACTATGTTCAAATGTCTTTCCTAAAACCTTCTGCCCCTTTATGTTATAAATAGTTAATTCCATTGAACCAGCACTTTCCATTTCATAATTGATAGTAGTGCAGGGATTGAAAGGATTGGGAAAAATGCTTCTTATTCCTTCCTGTAAGGGTATCTCTGAACCTGAATTTGTTCCCGGAAATTCATACCGGCAAATAGATGGACCAAAAAACTTTTCGTTCCCTTTATAATCTATACATTGCAACCAGTAATAATAACTGCCTGCCTCATTTACACTTGTATCTGTAAAAACATATAATTGTGTGGAAGTAGTATTTGATGCTGTAATTATTGGAGAAATAAGTTCCGCAGATGTAACATCATCTTCATTGTTTCTATAAATATAATACCCTAAAAGATTTACTTCCGATTGCGTTACCCACATCAGTTGTATCCTGTTCTGATAATCCAATTCTGCTCTAAAATTGGAAAGCTCTACCGGTAAAGTATCTTCTGAAGTTATAAACTGGATAGAATTTTCGGATGACTCAGTTGTGTTATACATAGTCGCAATTCCTGAACCATTAACTTCAAATACTTTTGCATAATATGCTGTGGAAGATGATAAACCCGAAACAGTTACAGAATTTCCGGTTCCATTATAAACAACCTGCTGACCTTTATTGCAATAAACAGAATTCGGCTCTGGATCAGTTCCATCTTCAGGAGCTATAATATTGCTATTTGTACTCAGAATTACAATTCTTTTATTCCCGTTACCGACAGTCCAAGTTAAA